>JBAVQO010000326.1:0-3776 GCA_049694135.1 Gillisia sp.
CGAAGAATAAACCGCCCCCGCGGCTGGTTTATAAACCCATTCCCTTCCCGTTCCAGTAGAACGAATGTTTTCCAGGGAAACCCAAATTTAGCACCTGCCTATGCAAGCGCTTTTGACCTTGGATATCTTAACCGATGGAAAAAGCTCACCCTTACTTCTTCGGTATATTATCAACATGAAACCAATGCTTTTGAAAGAGTTCAACAGGGAACAGGCGAATATTTTAACGGGATAGAGATAATTAGAACTATTCCTATTAATCTTGCTACCAATGAAAGAGTTGGAGCCGAATTAGGATTGCTTTACAATCCCGAAAAATGGTTACGATTAAACGGAAGTTTTAACTATTTTCAATTTAAGACAACAGGAAAATTCAACGGCATAGATTATGGTTCTAATAATGATAGCTGGTTTGCCAGGTTCAGTTCTAAAGTTACCCTTCCAGGCAAGATTGACTGGCAAACCAATGCTTTCTATCGCGGACCAAGCCAAAACTCCCAGACCAAAACCGATGGAATCTTCTCCCTTGACCTTGCATTTAGCAAAGATTTATTTAACGATAATGCCACTATTGCTTTAAATGTCCGGGATTTATTGAATACCAGAAAAAGAGATTCCTATACGGTTACCAATAGTTTTACGCAAGACAGCGAATTTCAATGGAGACAGCGCCAGGCTACGCTTTCCTTCACTTATCGGTTTAATCAACAAAAAAATCAGCAGCGTAAAAGAGATCAGCAAAATCAGGAAAATGGAGATCTTCAGGAAGGAGAATATCAGGGGAAATAATTGTTGAAAAAGAGAAATTAAAAAGCCCGGTAAAATACCGGGCTTTTTTTATATCTAAAAAAGAAGAAAAAAACTAATCGTGTTTTTTGGCTTCCTTGTCTAATCTTTTTTTCTCTTTGCGCTCTTTATATCTTTCCATTAAAGAACCTCCGATCCAGTAAGGAAGTATTGATACCAGGAACATCATTAACCAAAACCCCATGGTTAAAATGATTAAAAATGCTAAAAAGCCGAGATATTGATCAAATTGGAACATAATTGAGTATGGTTTTTTCTAGTCGTAGCAAAGATAGTAACTCTATTATTCTTTCTCCAAATTAAATTTAAAATTTTAGAAGGAATGTTATTCACTATGATGCGTTAATAATTCAGAAAACGGGAAATTTTGTAGAAAATTTAATCATAAAAAAATCCTGAAGATGTAAATTTGTGGTAAACATTAAATAATTATGGACTATAGAATAGAGAAAGACACCATGGGTGAAGTTAAGGTTCCTTCAGATAAACTATGGGGAGCTCAAACAGAACGTTCTAAAAATAATTTTAAGATTGGTCCTGCGGCCAGTATGCCGTTGGATATTATTTACGGATTCGCGTATCTTAAGAAAGCGGCGGCGTTTACCAATTGTGAACTTGGAGTTTTACCGGTAGAAAAAAGAGATTTGATCGCGAAAGTTTGCGATGAAATTCTGGAAGGCAAACATGACAACCAGTTTCCATTGGTGATATGGCAAACCGGAAGCGGTACCCAGAGCAATATGAATGTTAACGAGGTAATTGCAAATCGCGCGCATCAGTTAGCAGGCAAAACTATTGGAGAAGGAGAAAAAACCCTTCAACCCAACGATGATGTAAATAAATCTCAATCCTCCAACGACACCTTTCCTACGGGAATGCATATTGCAGCCTATTCTAAAATCTCAAAAGTCACCCTTCCGGGAGTGAAGAAATTAAGAGATACCCTAAAGAAAAAATCAGAAGAATTCAAAGATATCGTTAAAATTGGCCGTACTCATTTCATGGATGCCACTCCCCTCACCTTAGGACAGGAATTTAGCGGGTACGCAGCACAATTAGATTATGGCATTCGAGCTTTAGAAAACACCTTACCGCATTTGGCAGAATTGGCTCTAGGTGGCACCGCAGTGGGTACCGGGTTAAATACTCCAAAAGGCTATTCTAAGCGCGTAGCAGAATTCATCGCAAAATTTACAGAGCTTCCGTTTACCTCTGCGAAAAACAAGTTTGAAGCCCTTGCAGCGCACGATGCTCTCGTGGAATCTCATGGCGCCTTGAAACAACTGGCGGTTTCCCTAAATAAAATTGGGAATGATATCAGGATGCTTTCCTCTGGTCCCAGAAGCGGAATCGGAGAAATAAATATTCCTGCCAATGAACCCGGATCTTCCATTATGCCCGGGAAAGTGAATCCTACGCAGTGCGAAGCCTTAACTATGGTTTGTGCGCAGGTTATGGGTAATGATGTTGCCATTAATGTGGGAGGTATGCAAGGACAATTCGAATTAAATGTCTTTAAACCTGTCATGGCTGCTAACTTTCTTCAGAGCGCAGAACTTCTTGGCAACGCCTGTAATTCTTTTGAAGAACACTGCGCCAGAGGAATTGAGGCCAATAAACCACGAATTAAGGAACTCGTAAATAATTCGCTGATGCTGGTAACCGCCTTGAATACCAAAATAGGATATTACAAAGCTGCGGAAATTGCCAATACGGCGCACAAAAATGGAACTACTTTAAAAGAAGAAGCCGTTAATTTAGGTTACGTAACGGCAGAAGAATTTGATGAATGGGTAAACCCAAAAGAAATGACCAGCGGATTAAAATAACAAATCCCAAACAAAAAAGCCTCACAAATTGTGAGGCTTTTTTAATATAATCAACTATTAAATTTCCCCTTTCTCGCTAATCACAGCTTTAGGCTCTTTTTTATAATTTGCTTTATATCTCCAAAAAGAAATTGCACCCAGCACGGCAACTCCGGCAAGTGTGTAATACACAAAAGTAGGAGTGATTACCTTATCTCCGCTGGCATACGAATGCATCCCGGCAAGGTAGAAATTAACTCCAAAATACGTCATCATCACACTAGAATAAGCCACCACAGCCATAAAGTTAAAGGTCCATTTTCCTCTTAGTCCAGGCACTAAGCGCATATGAATAACAAAAGCATATATCATAATACTAATTAAAGCCCAGGTTTCTTTAGGATCCCAGCCCCAATAACGTCCCCAGCTTTCATTCGCCCATTGGCCGCCAAGAAAGTTACCTATGGTTAACATCACCAATCCTACGGTTAAAGCCATTTCTGTAATTATGGTTATTTCGCGAATATTGATCTCCATTTTTTTCTTATTCTTTTTGGTAGTGGCAATCATCAGGATCAGTGATACCAGACCCAGGATCATTCCCAAAGTGAAAGGACCATAACTGGCCACAATAACAGAAACGTGAATCATTAACCAATAAGAGTTAAGAACAGGCTGCAAATTTGCAATGGCAGGATCTGTCCAGTTTCCATGAGCGATCATAAGTATTATAGAAGCCACAAATGCCGTGGAAGCAAGAGTAAGATTACTTTTTCTTCCGAAGGCCAAACCAAAGAACATGGTGGCCCAGGCTACATAAATCATAGATTCATATGCATCACTCCAGGGAGCGTGGCCCGAAATATACCATCTTGCGGCAAGACCAAGGGTATGAAGGATGAACAGGATTAAAATACTGATTCCTCCTACTCCTATTAAGATTCGAATAGGTTTGGAATCTTTAAAAATTCTTACGATTACAAAAAACATCATAAACGTCCCGGCAACCAGGTACCAGATAAACAAACTTTTAAAAATATTGTATTTATTGTACGTGATTTCGGCATTTATCTTCTGGTCGGAAGGCATAACCTCGCTTCCAAATTTTTTCTGATAAGAGGTAATACTCGATAGCAGTTGATCTGCCTGCGTGTAATCTCC
>JBAVQO010000327.1:0-2233 GCA_049694135.1 Gillisia sp.
CCTTCATATAACTGATTTTCAATATTTTAACTAATTTAGTTTTTCTTTCTAAGGGCATTAATTTACTTTTAAATGCCAATTTGTTGTACCTATGTTGTACCCAAATTAATTTCCTTTCATAAAGAAAACAGCTCATGGCTTCAATCAAAACTGTACTACGAAAGAAAAAATTGTCAAATGGGAAATTTCCGATTTCGCTAAGAGTAACCAAAGATCGCAAATCCAAATTTTTCAGTACTCCCTTCGAGACCGGTGTAGATGAATGGGATTCGAAAATTGGGCGGTTCAATAAAAAGCATTCGCAACAGCTCAGATCAAATAGGTTATTGGGAAGAATTGAAGACCGTGCTTTAGAAGTTCTTACAGAATTGGAAATGAGTCAGGATTTTTATACACTCAATGAGTTTGAGAGAAAGTTTAGGGTTAAATCTAATCCCCAGGCTTCCAATTTATTTACATTCTGGGAAGAGCTTATAGATGAGATGAAAGAGGCAGGGCGAATGGGAAATGCCGAGGTTTATCATCATACCAAAAATTCCGTTGAAAAGTTCGTAAAGAAAAAACCAATTCCTTTTAACGAGATCACTCCTACTTTTTTAGATAAATACGAAGTATATCTCCGAAATAAAGGCGGTACTGGTGGAGGCATTGGAGTTAAAATGAGGGCTATAAGGGCGATTTTCAATATGGCCATTAAGAGAGGTATCATAGATGAAAAGATTTATCCATTTAAACTGTATAAAATTTCGAAGCTAAAAGGCAAGGCAATAAAAAAGGCACTTAGCATTGAAGAAGTTCATAAATTGCAAAACTTGGATTTGAGTGATAAACCTCACTTAGTTAACAGTAGAAATTATTTCATTTTCAGCTTCTACACCAGGGGAATGAACTTCGCAGATATGATGCAACTCAAGTGGAAGAATATTTCTGGTGACAGAATTCACTATACACGATCAAAAACTAAGGGAAATTTTATCATAAAAATTATGCCTCCTGTAAAGCAGATACTAGACTACTATGGGAATAATAAGCCATATGTTCTCCCTATAATCCTTAGAGAAAATCTCTCCCCAACACAGCTTAACGACAGGAAAAGGAAAACCCTCAAGAAGTTTAATAAAGACTTAAAGGAAATAGCTAAACTAGTCAATATTGATAAACCGGTTACCAGCTATGTCGCCCGGCACAGCTTTGCTAATTGTTTAAAACAAAAAGGTGCATCAACAGATATTATAAGTGAATCATTAGGACATCAGGATGTGAAAACTACCAAAGCTTACCTTAAGGAACTTGATACAGCTATTTTGGATGAAGCGAGTGAATTATTGCTGGAAAAAACCCAGAGTTAAATTAATTGAGTCTAATTCTCAATTCTATCAATGCTGGGACAAGGTTTTATAATCCCGGATCAGAGTCGACTTTGTAAAGTACTCTGATTAGAATTTGTTCATTTTATGGTAGATATACATAAAAACGACCAGCACAAAAAGAGCCAATATTAATCCTGAAACCAATAACACTTTATTCTCCATTTACTAAGCCAACCACTTTTTCTAATTTCATAAAAAATCAATTTACAAAACCATAAGTGAATAATTGGCAATAACAATTAGAAATCATCTAATTGTTATTATGCATGGAAGAAAATGAATTTCCCAAAATTAGTTATCAGCAATAGTTATGAAGAACTTGAGGCTTGGCCAAATAAATCACAATGCAAAATGGCAAGACCAAAAAAACAATAATGAAAATGGTTCTGAGAAAAGCCTCAGAATATCCCTTCAGTATTACCCATTGGAACAGCTATAGAGAGGGGGCTCCAAAAATTCTTCCTGTTGGCTGAATCTAAGTTCTAAAGGGGGCAGTATCCGCCGGAATGACAGATACCAAAAAGGTAGTTTTCATAGGGGGCTACATATTCCTGAATATCCAGGGGGATCTATTGGACGCGAGGAGAAGTATTGCCATGATCGATATAGAAATCAATTCTCTCAGATTCCTTTTGGGATCAATTGATCAGATACAGTATATAAATCAAAACAATGATCAGTAAAATCCACCACCAAATTGAAAGAGGTCTCCGCTTTTTTTTATGATCTGAAGTCATAGTTCAGTATCCAGAGTTTTTAATTAAAAATGTTATTGATTATCTTGAAAAAATCTATGCAAATTATCCTTTTCACCATATAAGGTAATTCTATCATTTTGGTTCAAAATCGAATCATCAGATATT
>JBAVQO010000328.1:0-2334 GCA_049694135.1 Gillisia sp.
GAATTATATAAAACGCGAAAACTTAAGTATTCCCTCTTTATATTTTGCTCATGACCGTGAAGTTGTTTGGCGCAGTAATTCCTGGATTCCGGTTTCGAAATTTTTAAATCTGGAAGAGGGCGAGAAAATAGAAAAGAAAAAAATACGTTTCAGAACCCTGGGAGATATCACTATAACCGGCGGAATTGAGTCTGAAGCATATACGTTGGAAAAAATTGCTTTGGAAGTTTCAGCTATGAGAAAAACAGAAAGAGGAGATCGATCAGACGATAAACGCTCCGAAACGGCGATGGAAGATCGTAAGAAACAAGGTTACTTCTAATTGCACTGATTTAAAATAGATTACGCTGATTAGAAGCGGATTGCACGGATTGGATGGGAGACAATAAATTACTTTTCGAGGAAGAAACCTTCAAAATCATTGGAACATGCATGAAGGTACATAGAACTTTGGGAGCAGGTTTTTTAGAATCGGTTTATCAGGAGGCATTGGAAAAGGAATTTCATTTACAGAAAATCCATTTTCAGAAACAACTAAAATTAAATTTAATGTACGATGGACATCCGATGAAGAAGTTTTTTGTTGCTGACTTTGTATGTGATGATAAAATCCTTCTTGAAATTAAAGCTGCTTCACTACTGGTCAAGGATGCAGAAGCCCAAGTCATCAATTATCTAAAATCTACTGGCTTACCTGTAGGACTGCTGATCAATTTGGGACAAAAAAGCCTGGTTTGGAAACGGTTCATCAACACGACGAATCAGTGTAATCCGTAAGAATCTGTGAAATAGGCAAGCCGGAAAATTAGTACAATAATAAAAATTTAAAAAGATGTCCATTAACAATAACCAACTATTAAGATTCACCACCGCCGGAAGTGTAGACGATGGAAAGAGTACGTTAATAGGCAGGCTTCTCTATGATTCAAAATCTATTTTTGAAGATCAGCTGGAATCTGTTACCCTGACCAGTGCAAAAAAAGGACACGAAGGAGTAGATTTAGCGCTTTTTACCGATGGTTTAAAGGATGAAAGAGAACAGGGTATTACCATTGATGTTGCCTATAGATATTTTACCACTCCCAAAAGGAAGTTTATAATTGCCGATACTCCGGGGCATCTCCAGTACACACGTAATATGGTTACCGGAGCTTCCACAGCAAATGCGGCTGTTATTTTGATCGATGCCCGGCATGGAGTTATAGAACAGACTAAAAGGCACTCGTTTATTGCCTCATTGCTTAATATTCCTCACTTGATCGTATGTATTAACAAAATGGATCTGGTAGATTTTGCTGAAGAAAGATATAATGAGATAATTTCTCAGTTTGAAGAATTTTCCTCGAAATTACTGGTAAAAGATATTCGGTTTATTCCTATTTGTGCGCTTTTGGGAGATAATGTTGTTAATCGATCTGAAAACATGAGCTGGTATGGAGGTGGAACCTTGCTAAATATTTTGGAAACCCTTCATATAAGTAGTGACTTAAATAAAATTGACGCCCGTTTTGCAGTGCAAACAGTATTGCGTCCGCAAAGAGAAGGTTTTATAGATTACAGGGGGTATGCAGGTAGGGTTTCCAGCGGAATATATAGAACAGGCGATGAAGTAGTGGTATTACCCTCGGGATTTTCTTCAAAAATAAAATCTATAAACGCAGGTGAAAATGAAGTACAGCAAGCCTACGCTCCTATGTCGGTTGCCATAACCCTTGAAGATGATATAGATGTAAGCAGGGGAGATATGATCGTTAAAAAGAACAATCAGCCGGAAACCGAACAGGAGTTTGACGTAATGCTATGCTGGTTGAATACCGATGCGGCAAGACCCAGAGCAAAATATACCGTGATGCATACCTCGAATGAACAACGAGCGATGATTAAAGAGGTAGTGTATAAAATAGACATCAATACTTATAATCGAGACACTACTGATAAGAATTTAGAAATGAATGATATTGCCCGGGTAAAAATAAGAACTACTCATCGTCTTATGATAGATTCCTATCGTGATAACCGAAATACCGGAAGCATTATTTTAATAGATGAACAAACCAATGAAACCGTCGCGGCGGGGATGATTGTGTAATCTCTGATAAAATAGTTTCTCAGGTAGAAATAAAAGTTTCCTTAACATTATAGATTCTTTTTATAGAATAGAATCAAAAATTATATTACCCCAATATATTTACTGGAGTTAAAAGCTTAGAAATTTATAAAATAGATGAGTCACTGTTCAAAATAGTCTTCTCAAGGTCTTCTGTTGTTTATTCTCAATTACATAATGGCATCTTCAAATTTTATTACAGAGTTACTAGTGCACACTTGTTCGAT
>JBAVQO010000329.1:0-1531 GCA_049694135.1 Gillisia sp.
CAACTGGAGCGCACCATTTCATCGGACAGGCGGCAGTTGGGTTTGGGCGCTGAGCGTGATGAACTCTCGGGGCGAGCGCACCTTCAGGCCTGAGTGTGGGGTGGACCTCGCGAGCAGTCGGTCGAACCGGGCGGTCTCTCGTTCCGCTTCAGCGATTCGGTAGGCAAGGCCTGCAGGCAGCCGGCAGGGCCCCGAACTCATATGACGGCAGCTGACGGGTTGCGGAAAGACTGATTCCATGGCGGCGGTTGATTCGAGGAACCGCCGCCATGAACCTGTCTGCCGACGATTTGGGTCAGAAGTCCCGCCTGCGGGTTCTTTTGGAGCATTTCAGCGAGATCGAGGACCCGCGCGACGTGCGGCGGATCTATCATCCGCTGCCGGAAGTGCTGCTGCTCGTTGTCTGCGGCTCGATGGCCGACTGCGACGACTACGAGAACATCGCTGCCTGGGGCGCGGCGCATCTGCCGTTCCTGCGCCGCTTCCTGCCCTACGAGAACGGCGTGCCGGGCGAGCGCTGGCTGACCATCCTGATGAACCGGATCAATCCGGCGCTGTTCTCGAAGGCTTTCACCGACTGGGTGCGGGCGACCTGGCCGGAGCGGCTCGATCTCGTCGCCATCGACGGCAAGACCTCGCGCCGCAGTCACGACAGGAGCGCCGGCGAGAAGGCCATCCACCTCGTCTCGGCCTTCGCCACGACGAGCCGGCTCGTCCTCGGCCAAGAGGCGGTGCCGGACAAGGCGAACGAATTGTCCGCCATCCCCGAGCTTCTGGCCCGCCTCGGTGAGGACGGCGGCCTTGAAGGCGCGCTGGTCTCGATCGACGCCATCGCCACCAATGCCACAATCGCCAGCGCAATCCGGGCCGAGGGCGCCGACTATCTCCTGGCCGTCAAAGCCAACCAGCCGACGCTCAGAGCCGAGGTCGAGGCGGCCTTCGAGGAAGCCCCGGCGGTGCGCCTTCAGACCGCCGTCGAGGTCGACAAGGGCCACGGCCGCATCGAGGAGCGCCGGGTCCAGGTCCTGTCCGACGTCGACTGGCTGGACGGTCGCCGCCGTTTCCCCGGAGAGCTGCGTCTGCCCGACGTTGCCTGCCTGATCCGGGTCGAAAGTCGCGTGCAACTCGCCGACAAGAGCCGCAAGGACGTCCGCTACTTCATCTCCTCCGCCGGGCTGAGTGCCGAGCGGGCCGCCGCCGCGGTGCGCGGCCACTGGGGCATCGAGAACCGGCTCCACTGGGTGCTCGACGTCCTGTTCAAGGACGACCAGTCGCGCCTGCGCAAGGGCCACGGCGCCAAGAACATGGCCGTCGTCCGCCACTTCGCCCTCAACCTCATCCGCAGCGCGAACGACAAGAAATCCCTCAAGACGCGCCGCAAACTCGCCGGATGGTCCCCCGAATACCTCGCCGAGCTGCTCAATCCAGGGGCATAAATTTGGATTCGGAGCCCTGGGCTAATGCTCGCCGCTACGACAGGGAATCGCACCTGCCTGAGTCATACCGCCGCAGGCCCAATCCAACCGATCCG
>JBAVQO010000330.1:0-1901 GCA_049694135.1 Gillisia sp.
AAAAATAGCAGTTAAAACAAAGAAGGAAAACTTGTAGGCATAAAACCTTTTTTATACTCTTATTAATTTACGGGAGCAATATCTAAAATTGTAAAAGTGCCGGGGGATATTGGACGTCGGGGATGAGGATTTTCAGTAGAAGGTTCGGGTGCAGGACCATAAGCCGCGGTAGACAAATACAGGTGATGAGTTTTAGTATCTAAACAAATAGTGCGTGCGCCGGGCTGAGTTTGCACATTCGCTATCACCTTAAAGGAATTGGCATTTTCTTCCTGCACCATGGTTAAAGTTCCTTCGCCATTAGAACTGTAAGCGCGGTTCAATTCAGAATCAAATACACAACCGTCTGTTCCTGCTCCTGTATCCAAAGTGGAAATAAGTTTTCCCGACCTGGAATCCAGAATTACCATTTTTTTATTCGCACAGACCGAAAACAAACGATTCGTTTTAGTATCCAGGGCTAGGCCTGAAGGTTCTTCTCCCGGCGATACCGACCAGGAATTTACAACTTTCATGGTTTTTGTATCGATTACATCAATCAGGCTTTTATCTTCAATATTTATATACACCTTTCCCTGGTGATCTGTTGCCGAAGCTTCCGGCTTCCCTTCAAAAGGAATGGTTGCCACCACTTTATTGGTATTTGGATTTATTACCGTCGCGTCGTTAGAACGGCCATTATATACAAATATCCTGTCTGAAAAATCATCGTACAAGATCGCATCGGGATTCTCGCCTTCTATTTTAATATTGTCTAAGAGATCCAGAGTTTTTAAGTTTACTACCCGCACCGAATTATCGCCACCGCAGGTTATAAATGCTTTGTTTTGTGAAGCATCGAAAGCAATGCCATGTACGCCGGGTGTGTTAGGAATTGTACCCAATAATTTTCCGTTGTTTTTATCGATTACCTGCGTTTGATCGCCATGGGAGATGAAGAGCCTGCCCGAATTTTCATCTAAATTCAAATAATCCCACCAATTATCGCCAGGAACAGAAAATTTTTGAATAATCTTATAATTCTGTGCATTGCAACTCGAGTAAGTGAGGAATACCAGAAGACCAAGGGTGAAAAATTTTTTCATAAGGCTATATTGAAATTAGTAGAAATACGAATCTAATTTAAACCGTGATTCTTAAGTTAACTTAAAGATGGAGTTATTTTAAGCTCGTTACTCTTAGCCTCTATCATAAATTTACTCCAGGTGGGAAGGTAAGATCCAGTCATTATGCCGAAACTGATGCCAGGGCGTGTGGGCGAGATCTACCGTGGGATCTATAAATCTTCTGTACGGCCTGCCATTAACACCCACCTTGGAATCTACAAAAACTTTTACTTTTTGTCCTTTTTCAGCATAATCTTCTTTAAGATGCTGCGCAAACTGCCAGATAAGATCGGGTTTGGAGTTTATAGAGCGTTGCTGTTTATATGAAAGATATTTGCTTTTATCTACATAAATAGTATCTCCGCCGTTTTCGGGCACTACTTTAAAAGTACTTTTACCGCCTTTGGCCCGCAACATCATTCGCCAGCTCAACCTGTGCCCTTCTTCGGTCCAGAGGACATTATCCTGAAAAAACCAGTGCCGCAACGGAAGTGCAATCTGTACCAGAAACCAGCCGCACAAAACCACCACTAATGTTTTTTTATAGGAAGGGATTTCAATTTCATTCCCGTTATAGTATTCTTTCCTGTTTTTAAGGAAAAGCGCATGAACTTTTTCTGAAGGAAAAAGAAAAATTATAAATGCCAACGAGAGATAGGGAAAAATCCCGATATGAAAAACAAAACTATTAAAGAGATGAAAGAAGATGGCCAGGATAAACGCGGGAATTCTCGTTTTCTTCCAAAGCAATAGCGGGACATTTAACAGATCGAAGAAAAAGCCGAAGTAGGCGAT
>JBAVQO010000331.1:0-3294 GCA_049694135.1 Gillisia sp.
GCCCCGAGATAAGCCCTAAAACTATTCAACGGGTAAAGGAACTGGCAGAACTTCATAATTATAGGCCTAATCCAACAGCGGTTAATCTAAAGAGAAAGACAACCGGAAATATTGCAGTTATTGTACCCAATATTTCCAATACCTTCTTTGCCCAGGTGATGGAGGGGATAGAAATAGAAGCCCGGGAAAGGGGCTTCCAGGTAATTACTTACATTTCAAACGAATCTCTTCATTTAGAACAACAAATTACCGAGCTCTTATCTAACGGAATAGTGGACGGCCTCTTGATTTCAGTTTCTGAAGAAACCCAGAAGAATAAGGATTATGATCATATTCACAGGTTGGTTGAGTACGAAATCCCGGTTGTGCTTTTTGACAGAATAAATATGGAAATAGATTTAGATAAAGTGGGCGTTAACGATATGGTGAGTATTTATGATGCCGTACATTTTTTGTATTCCAAAAGTTTAAAGAAAATCGGCCTGGTATGCGGCCTTGGAGATATTGGTATCGGGAAGGAACGTATTGAAGGCTATGAAAAAGCCTCGGAAGAGTTGTCGTTACCGGTGAACAAAGATTATCTTATAGTGTCCCAGAATCCTACCACCTTAAGAAACCGCCTTCGGAAGCTTTTAAAGGAACACAAAGTGGAAGCTCTTATTGGGTTGGATTATTTAAGTACACTTTTAATTTCCAGAATTGTTCAGGAAAGCGGATTTAGTATCCCCGGGGACATTAAAGTAATAGGTTTTGTAAACGAAGATTTTGCCGCTTATTTATGGCCATCTTTAAGTTACATTGATCAACATCCCAATAACATCGGAAAAATTTCAACCAAGCAGCTTGTGAATCGCATTAAGCATCCACAATCTGGAGAAACCCAGGAAACTATTCTAAAAACTGAATTTGTGCATCTGGATTCTACAAAATTCTGATGCCGAGATTCCATTTCAAAAATAATATTAATAAATTCCCCCAAAATTAAAGTACTCCTCAAGCAAAAGCTATGATAAAACCTCTTTTTTCTTCTTTAAATCCAAATTTAGCCCCACTTTCTTTTATCGCTGTTTTTTTTGGATTTTGCTGTACATTGTTTTCGCAGAATTCTCCAAACGATTCAAAATTTGATGCGCACGAGCTATTTTCGCAGAATTTTTACAACAGAGCAGGCGATTCTTACCGCGCGGCCAATGGTGCTCCGGGTCCAAAATATTGGCAGAATTCCGCAGATTACGTTTTAAAAGCCAGTATAGATACCACTTCAAATGTGCTAACGGGTAACGAAGTTGTCACCTATACCAATAACAGCCCTGTTTCCCTGGCTTCTGTGTGGTTGGAACTGGCCCAAAACAATTATAAAGAAAACGCGCGATCTAACTTTTACCGTGCCTATACCAGTAAGGACCATACCAAAGGCTTTGAATTCAGCAAAGTTTCTATTGAAGTAGATGGAAAGGAACAAAAAGCAGATTATGTAATCAATGACACTCGAATGCAAATACGCTTACCCAAAGAGTTGGCAGCGGGAAGTTCGATAAAAATAAAAATAGATTACCAATATTCTATTCCCGGAAAGTTTGGGGGAAGAAACGATTATTTCTCTACCAAATATGGCAAGATTTATGAAATAGCTCAATGGTATCCAAAAATGAGTGTGTACGATAATGTTCGGGGTTGGAGTGTCATTCCTTTTTTGGGAAGCGGCGAATTCTACTCGGAATATGGCGATTTTGATTACACGGTTACGGTTCCAAAAGGAATGATCGTGGCCGGAAGCGGAGAACTGCAAAATCCTGAAGAAGTACTTTCCAAAGATCAGCTGGAGCGACTCAAAAAAGCACGTAATAGCGACAAAACCGTCATGATACGCACGGCCACTGAGGTTAAAAAGGCAAAAACTTTAAAAGGGAATTCTACCGCAAGTTGGCATTTTATTATGACGAATACACGAGATGTTGCCTTTGGAGCCTCTTCAGCGTATATCTGGGATGCCGCCAAAGTAAACCTTCCGGAAGGGAAAAAATCTCTCGCTATGTCTGTTTACCCTATAGAAAGTGCGGGAAGCGATGCCTGGGACCGCGCTACGGAATACCTTAAAAAATCTATAGAATATTTCTCAGAAAAATGGTTCGTGTATCCGTATCCGGTTGCTATAAATGAAGCCGGCAAGGCAGGGGGAATGGAGTATCCCGGAATTGTTTTTGACGGGATGAATGCCAAAGGAGAATCCTTATATGGGGTTACGGCGCACGAAATCGGCCACAACTGGTTTCCTATGATCGTAGGAAGCGATGAGCGGCGCTTTGCGTGGATGGATGAGGGATTCAATACGTTTATCGATATTTATGCTTCTGAAGATTTCAATAAGGGAGAATTCGCACCAAAACGCGATGGTGAATATGCTCCCAAAAAGGGCAATCCGGCCGATGAAATTCTGCCGCTCCTTCAGGATAAAGAAGCACCTTCTATGATGGCGCGCGCCGATATGCTTACCGAAAAATATCGCCATCCCCTGGTGTATTTTAAACCTGCCTTTGGACTGGTAATGCTTCGGGAGCAAATCCTAGGTCCCGACCGCTTCGATTATGCTTTTAAAAAATATATAGAACGCTGGGCCTACAAACATCCTTCGCCCGAAGATTTTTTCAGAACGATGGAAAATGAAGGCGGAGAAGATCTTTCCTGGTTCTGGAATGAATGGTTTTACCATAATTGGGAGCTGGATTTAGCCGTAAAAGAAGTGAACACTTCATCTGAAAACGGTGAAAACCAAACCGTCATCGGTGTTGTAAACCTGGATAAAATGGCCATGCCTTTTGTGCTTCAGATAAATTATACCGATGGGAGTAAAAAAGAAGTGAACATTCCCGTAGAAGCCTGGATCCAGGGGAATACACACAACTTTACAATTTCAGGGGGAAAAGAGGTGAAATCTGTTGTTATAGATCCCGAACACGTTTTGCCGGACAGCAACAGAAAAAATAACATCTGGGAGAGATAAGCAATAATAGAAATTTTCTGAAAAAGCTTTAAAGAAGAATCAGTTTTCCGCCTCCGGTAGTTAAGATTAAAAGGTTCGCCAACAGAAGCAGGAGGTCATAATGCCAGCCATAGCCTTTTTCAGCGTAAAATCCTGTTTTCCACACAAATATCTTCTTATAGAGTGTGCCCAGCATAGCGCCTGCAAGTAAGAGGGCGCCAAATTGTGCATATATTCCTAATGCTATGGACACAGCGCCCACAATTTCCGAAACTCCAAGTACAAAAGTGGCGGTTTTAGACATTCCTATGCTC
>JBAVQO010000332.1:0-1695 GCA_049694135.1 Gillisia sp.
TGGAACTTTTTCTGGTCAAGGTGTAAATAATGGTATGTTTGATCCTTCAATAGGACCAAATGAAAATGGATACACCATTACCTATACTGTCAAAGCCGACGACCCGAACGCTTGTGTTACAGGAGAAGCTTCATCAACATTTATTATAACCGTAAATGACCCTGTTACTGCTAATGCAGGAACTATTGCAGATCAACCTGTATGTTCAGACTGGGATCCTATTAACCTTGCCGATTACTTAGCAGATTCAGGAGCAACCCAAGGAGGAACTTTTTCTGGAGATGGTGTAAATAATGGTATGTTTGATCCTTCAATAGGACCAAATGAAAATGGATATACTATTACCTATACAGTAAATGCTGATGATCCGAATGCTTGTGTAACTGGTGAGGCCTCATCAACATTTATCATTACCGTTAACGATCCTGCTGACGCTCCCGTGGCAGATGCAGAACAATCGTTCTGCCTTATAGATAATCCTACCGTCGCAGATATTGCTGTAACAGGAGATAATATCGTTTGGTATGAAGATGCAGAATTGACCACAGTCGCAGATCCAGCTGATGCTCTGGTGACCGGAGAAGATTACTACGCGGTTGCAAATTCAGGTGACAACGCTTGTGGTTCTGCGGCAACGATGGTAACCGTTACCATTAACGATGCGATCGCTCCAACTTTAAAAACAGACGGAGATCAGTTCTGCCGCCAGGATAATCCTACAGTTCAGAATCTTATAGACAATCTGAACGGTACAGGAATTCAAATATATGCAAGCAGCACAGGAGGTAGCCCTCTAGCAACATCCACAGCTCTTATTAACGGAACAACTTATTATGCTTCGGCTTCCGATGCAGACCTTGGTTGTGAAAGTACCGAAAGACTTGCCATAACTGCAGCTGTTAATTTCTGCGGAATTCCAGAAGGGTTCTCTCCAAATGGAGATAATCTCAATGACAGATTTGTAATCCCTAAAATTCGGGAAGACTATCCTAATTTCACCCTCGAAATCTATAACAGATGGGGTAATGTGGTATTTAAAGGAAATGCTTCGACTCCCGATTGGGACGGTGTTTCTAATCAGTCCACCACTTTAGGAAATGACGTTGTACCTGCAGGAGTATATTTCTACATCTTGAATTACAATGATGGACAAACTGAACCTGTACAAGGAAAATTATACTTAAGTAGATAACGAAAGGATAAACATTAGAAAGAAATGAAAAACACAATAATTAAATATTTAATCTTTATAGGCATTATCCTTTTCTCTCTTAAAGGTAATGCTCAACAAGACCCGATTTACACTCAGTATATGTATAACATGAGTGTAATGAACCCTGCTTACGCTACCGATGATCCAGGTATGCTGAATCTTGGTTTATTGTATAGATCTCAATGGGTAGGAATTGACGGTGCACCAAACACCGCCAATTTCTTTGCCCACACTCCCGTGAGCCAACGCGTCGAACTCGGACTTTCTATAGTTCACGACGAAATTGGCGATTGGGTGAAGGAAAATAACATCACTGCAGATTTTGCTTATGTAATTCCGGTAAACGATAACAGTAAGTTGTCATTCGGTGTTAAAGGTGGGGTTACTACTTTCGACGCCACTATTGCCGGACTAGAGATCGTAGATCCTAATGACCCTGCTTTTTCTAATATGAATGAAGCCTTTCCTGTATTTGGAGTAGG
>JBAVQO010000333.1:0-2172 GCA_049694135.1 Gillisia sp.
GTTTAATGATGTGCCGTGTTTTATAAAAAGGAATCATTTCAGAAAGTTCCTTTACAAAAACAGGTCGTTCCGGCCGGGGGCCAATTACACTCATTTCTCCTTTAAGAATGTTGTAAAACTGCGGAAGTTCGTCTAGCCGGGTTCTTCTTAGAAATTTTCCGAAGACAGTAACCCTGCAGTCATTCTTATCGGCCCATTTCGGACCATCGTCTTCAGAATCTTTGACCATGGTTCGGAACTTCATGATTTTAAAAACTTTAGAATTTTTTCCAACCCGTTCCTGAATATAAAAAAGAGCTCCCCTGTTTGCTATAAGGTTACCCAGTAAAATGAAGGGCGTAATGACCAGGCAGAAAATCAGACCAAAAATACTTAGAAAAACATCGAATAACCGGTTAGAAACCAGATAGAATTTGTTCTGTATAGTCCTGCTAAACAGAAAAGATTTATAGTAGTTACTGCCTATATGTTGCACCGGTACCCTATAGGTAATCTCTTCATACACCTGAGTATAATCTTTAATTGAAAAACCCTGTAACAGCAAATCATTCAATTCCCTAAGCAATAAGGTAGACTCGTTGTTTATTTTTGTGTTGGAATCTGCCACTACAATTTCATTGATATGCTTTTCTTTAATAAGATTAAACATTTGCGCCGGTTGAAAAAGAAGAAGAGATTCGGATACCTCGGGCAAAGGTCTTCTACCGGTGTTCACGTAGCCTATAATGGAATAATTAGGATCGGATTTTTGAAGAGCGGTTACCATAGAATGCAGATCTTCTGCGTCGCATACCAGGAGCACTCTTTTGTAGAACCTGGGAGATGAAATAAGAGTGATATAGGCGAATCGCCATATAAGCAATGCCACCACCATAGCCAGGAAAAAGAAAAGAATTTGAAGCCGATTGGCAGGAAGACTGGGAGTATAAAAAGGAGTTAACAGGAAAAACAAGATGGTTACCGAGACTGTTAAAACCACGTTTTGAAGGACTGATTCAAAGCGACTCGCCTTTTGCAGGTCATAAATCTCGAAAATGCTTCCGAAAATACTGAGATATAAAATTAATACCAGAGACCACACCCAATTATCTGAAGCGATTTTAAAATAATCGAATTTAAAGATAACTCCCACCACACTAAGAGTAAAGAGTACCACCAAAATATCCATAAACCGAAGGAGCACCTTTCGTTCCGAAATATCAAAATGAACTAGAGACTTCTGGGGCATCAATTGGTTTTTTTACGGATCAGGAAAATTTGCATTTAATTCACCAGGTGATTCTTAGATTTTTCCGGACACCGGATTGGCAAAAAATCCTCCCGTCAATTTCTTTAATCGGGGTTAAAGATATAAATTTTCAGAAGAGCAGTTTACGCCATAAAGGTTTAATATGCTCCCAATCCATTTGCTGCACCTGTTCCCGTGCATTCTTAGAAATATTTTTTGCAAGGGAGCTGTTTATCATTAATTTAATTACAGCCTCCGCCATTTTTTCAGCATTATCAGGAGGGATCATTAAACCGGTTTCTCCTTCTTTTATTATATACGGGATTCCTCCAACATTGGTTGATATTACGGGAAGACCTAAAGCCATGGCTTCTAAAACGCTTACAGGAACATTATCGATGAAGGTTGTATTTAAAAAAATATCATATTTCTTTGATAGCTCTTTCCATTTGGCTTTAGATAATTTTCCCGTAAATTTTACCGGAAGCTGATATTTTTGAGCATAATTCACACAAATGCGATAGCTCTCATCTTTGGTAGGCCCAATCATACAAAGTTCAGATTCTGGATATTTCTGAAATAAAATTTCCAGGGTTTTTAGCGCCAATAGCGGATTATAAATCTCATTAAACGCTCGGACCCAAAAAAGTTTTGGTGAAATCTGCGAGCGAAGTTGAAAATCATATTCTTCAGAATGAAAAGGATTGGGGATGTATTCTACTGAAAAATGGCCTAAAGACTCCACTTTTTCCTTTAAATAAAGAGAAGGAGAAACAATTTTGTAGGCGTTTTTAAATAAATATGCAGTGACTTTTGGAGAATCCCTGAACCGATTTTCCAGGCTTCCCCCGTGAAGGATAAGAACATATTTTTTGTGAAACTTTTTAGCCAGACCGGCCAGAATTACAGCATACCAAAAGTTTTGAGTGCTGTAAGTATCCACC
>JBAVQO010000334.1:0-2490 GCA_049694135.1 Gillisia sp.
GGCAACCCAGTCCGAAATACCTGAAGATATCTTCGCCGAGTTTTTCCAATTCTTCGGGCGTTTCTCTACCGGTTAAAACGGCAACTGAATTACGGTTCTTCCGAATAATTGAAGGTTTTTCTGCAAAATAATATTCAAAGTAGCGAGAAGTGTTGTTGCTTCCGGTGGCGATAACGGCATCAAAATTTTCAAGTTTTCCCTCGGTGAATTTTATTTTTTCAGCATACTCAGGATTTTGAGCGATCAGGAATTTCGCCAGAATAGGAAGTAACTTTTTATCGTTTGAAGATTGTTTTATCACCACATGATGTCCTGCCATTAAAGCAGACAAGAAATCGTGAAAACCAACCAAAGGAATATTTCCTGCCATTACAATACCTATGGTTTTTACAGCAGTATCTTTAAAGTCATACCATTGCAGCCAGTTATGCAAATTTTCTTCAGAAAGGGCTTTGCTCCATTCCTGGATCGAAAAAAGGACATTTTCTCTGGTAAACCAACCGTTATGATGTACTGCCCGATCTATTTCTTGAAGCAGCTCTGACGATAGCTCCTCGTTCCTGTCTTGAGGCACTTCTTGGTTTTTGGCCATTTTTATAACGTCCTCAAGAAATTTTCCCAAAGCTGAAAAATGGATTTTTCTTTCTTCTAATGTCATACTGCTGGTTTGGTTATGAATGGTTTTGGCGTTAAATTTGCAAAAGCAAAATTACAAGTCCAGGATTAAAATCAGACCAAATCTGCTAAAAATTTTTGTAGTCTGTCTGCCTGGAATTTGCTAAAAATAATAATTAAAAGAAGCTATGGCAATAATTATAACCGACGAATGTATTAACTGTGGTGCCTGTGAGCCGGAATGCCCCAATACTGCGATCTACGAAGGAGCAGATGACTGGCGGTATACTGATGGTACCGATTTAGAAGGGAATGTGGTGTTACCAAACGGCAAAGAAGTGGATGCCGGTGAAGCACAGGAACCTTTGAGCGATGAAATTTATTATATAGTGCCCGATAAATGTACCGAGTGCAAAGGTTTTCATGAAGAACCGCAATGTGCAGCTGTATGTCCCGTAGATTGTTGCGTTCCAGATGAAGATCACGTGGAAAGCGAGGAAGAGTTGCTTGCAAAGCAACGTTTTATGCACCACGAATAGACTTACTTTTCAGCAAGAAAAATGGCTGCCTTAAAGTTTAATACTTTCCACAAGGGGATGAATGATTAAACTTGAAGACAGCCTTTTTCAATTTCATTGAATATTATTGCCGGTCAATTTTTCTCTGAATCTTTTTTATCGCATTCTGAATAGATTTTTCCGGTTCAATAATATTATTTCTGCCCCAGAAATTTGCATCGCTAAAACCACTAACATCATCGATCATAACTACAGAAGGATGAATGATTTTATCATTCTTACTGATGCCGCCGGTGTATTTTTCCCAATCGGTCACCGCCATTTCACTGCTTAACGTGTAACGGGAATTAAAAAGTTTATGTTTCCAATTTACCACGAATTCCAGTTCGGCATTCCCATACCCGTAATACCATTTGCCGTTGCTTTCCCTGTAATCGATCTGGTAGTTAACATCGATGGGATAAACCCTGGCTCCCGAAGGTTTTTTCTTTACAAACATTTTACTCGCTTTATCGCGGTTATCGACATTCAGGTTGTAATCTGCTTTTATTAAAGTCAAACTTTGGGTGTCTACATACAATTTTCCGTAGTACCAGGGCCGGTTATGATCTCTTTCTTCAAAATCTATCATATAAATGTACTGGTCGTTTATTTTGGTGGTCTTATCGAAAGAAAAATCAAAATCTTCGAGCGCATTATCATCAAACAAGAATTCGGGATACTTCATAACATCAACATAAAGCGTATTAAAAGGGCCGCCGCGAAGTTTTAGTGCCAGGGTGTCCAGTTTATCGTAATCAGTACTTTTGCGCGCCTTATAAATGGCAATATCATCGCTTTTTCCGGAATTGTACGGTTGTTTATGGATTTTTAAAACGGCTTCAGAAAGAGAGACGTCTCTGTGGCCTTTTTTTATTGTTTCCCTGTAAAAAGCGGTCATGAGGGTTTGGTCATTAAAATAGTTATCACCTTTTCGGTCCAGCATGATCCTTATAAGTTCCCGGGCATCGCCGGGATTCATCAAACTTATTTCGGGCAATTCTTCAACACTGGCGACAAGAGCGATTTTTGTTCCTTCCTTTTGAAAATAGGAGAGAGGAAGGGTTTTGCTTTTATACCCCAAAAAAGTGGTGGTAATGGTCAAATCGGTAAGGTCGGAAGGGATTTTTAACGAGAACTCCCCATCTGCATTGGTAATGGTAGAAATATTGGTTCCATTTACCATTAAAAAGGCTGAAGCAATCGCATCGCCCGAGGCGTCATCGACTACTTTTCCTTTATATTCATTAAAATCTGTGGTGTGTTGATTGCTTTGCTGAAAAAAGGCAAAAGCAGAGCCGGGAATAAAAGTAAGAGC
>JBAVQO010000335.1:0-2046 GCA_049694135.1 Gillisia sp.
TTGAAAATGGTTATTGGGGAAGTCGCTATGCAGGAAGAATTGCCAGTTTAATGATCGAAAAATACTTAAAAGGTAAAATTACCAGGACCGATATGGAAGACTGGGTTTTAAGTCACAGCCTCGAAGACGAATATGCCAAACCTTATAGCGGAGAACCTTTTTCAATTAACCAATAATGGCTAAAACCACCATAGGATTTGACTGGATAACTATTTTGCTTTACCTCCTTCTGGTTTGCTTTGGATGGATGAATATCTATTCGGCGTCTTTAGGAGACCATCCGGGAACGTTTATGGATTTTAATGAAGTATATGGGAAACAGGCAGTCTGGATACTTTTAAGCTTTCTTTTAATTATTATACTGCTCTCTATAGAGGCAAGATTTTACATACGCTTCTCGAGTGTCATCTATATTATTTCCCTAATATCTATCCTGGGGCTCTTCGCCTTTGGTAAAACCATTAACGGGGCAACGTCATGGTATGTTTTTGGAGGCGTCAGCCTTCAACCGGGAGAGTTCGCCAAAGTAGCAACGGCTCTGGCCCTGTCGAAATATTTGGGCGACATTCAAACCAACATAAAATTGTTCTCCAATCAGCTTAAGGCTTTTATGATCATTGCCTTACCAGCTCTTATTATTTTACCTCAACCAGATGCCGGAAGTGCGATGGTGTATGCCGCTTTTTTATTTCCTTTATATCGGGAAGGGTTGCCCGGTATTTATCCGACTTTACTAATCTCTGCCATTGTTATTTTTGTTTGCACGTTGTTATTCGGGCCGCTGTATGTTTCTATTGGCGCTGTTGTTATACTGCTTTTAAGCCTGCTTCAGAAAAGGAAAAACCGTCCCGGATATCTTTTAATTGCCCTGGGAATTTTTATGGCAGTAGGAACTTCGTATTCGGTAGATTATATTTTTCAGAATGTGTTCGAGCAGCGCCACCGGGACCGCTTTAATATTGTGTTGGGAAGAGAAGTGGATGCAAAAGGAATTGGTTATAATACTCACCAAAGTGAAATTGCCATTGGCAGCGGAGGGTGGCTGGGAAAGGGCTGGACCCAAGGCACCCAGACGAAGGGACAATTTGTTCCTGAACAACATACCGATTACATTTTCAGCACTGTGGGCGAAGAATGGGGATTTATGGGGACTTCTCTGGTTACCCTGCTTTTCATGCTTCTGCTGTTACGGCTTCTATATCTTTCGGAAAGACAAAAGTCGGTTTTTAACCGGGTGTATGGATACAGTGTAGCGGGAATTATATTTTTTCACTTCCTGGTGAACGTGGCTATGGTTACCGGCATGTTTCCAACTGTAGGTATTCCTTTACCTTTTTTCAGCTATGGAGGCTCAGGCCTCTGGGGCTTTACTCTGCTGCTCTTCATATTTCTGAAATTGGATTCAGAAAGGATGTCTTTCTGGTAAAACCCTTCAGGAACAGCGTTCCACCATCAGAAGTACTATGGCGACTACTAAAATAATGGCAGGATAAACGTATTTTCTTTTTAACATAATTTGGGAGTGTTTTTTCTTCCACTTGCTGTTCCTATGAACTTTCTCCATCCAAAGAAACACCTTTTTTAATCTCTTCTAATTAGAAAATATAAAAGGCTCCAGGAAAAACCCGAAGCCTTTTATACTAATATTAATTTTTATTTAATTCTTTATGTCCGCCACCTTATTCTTTTTAATATTATTCACTTTAATATCTTCAAGAACATTCAATGCTTCCTGAACATAAACGTCGCTGGAAAGATTTTGGTGCCATCTATCTCTTTTTGCTTTTAAGGTGGTATCGGTTTTATACTCCGCCAACTCATAAGGAAGAGAATGGAAGGTTAAATTCGATTTATAATCGTTTATTTCATTAAATCTCTTCGCTTCCTCTTCAGTTAATAAGCGCTGTTTCTTATAAGCATCGTAGTTTAAAGGATAAACATCTTCATCTCTTTGCTTTTTAACCCATTCTGCATTTTTCTTTATAAGATTTAGCTGTTTGTTGTTAGCCATCCGCTTATTGCTGTTTTTAATGGCCTGCTCATAAT
>JBAVQO010000336.1:0-2370 GCA_049694135.1 Gillisia sp.
CATAAATACCAATAGATTAGGGTCATTTGGTGGAATTTGATACTTTTTCTTAAATTTTCTTTTGGTTATATTTAATCGGTTGAACCTATTGCCATGGAAAAATTCATTTTCAATGCCGGGAAAGCTCTGGCCAGATGGAGATCAGGAATAAATTATTTCCTGGAGGAGAAAGTGCAGAGTAGCTCTACAAACCTCATTCTTTTTCTTTTGTCGATTTTCATGGTATTTATCATGAGCTTCAGCCTTTTCTTCGGTCTCCACTCTATTGTCGATAACTATCCTATTTTCCTGATCCTATTCACCATAATGCTGTTGGTACTCATTTGGCTAGCGATATTTTATGAATCAGAAAAACATTTAGAAACCGGGCGCCATGAGTTCCAGATCGTTTCTCTTAATAAATTCCTGGTAAGGTTTGAATTGTTACATCTCGACAAGGAGTCAAAGGAACAATTCATTCGGCTCATGAAAGGTTTGCGGGTAAGGGAAAAGATCAATTTCACCATGGGCAATAAAAGCGGGGAGTCAGCCAATCATCGTATTCTCTTTGTGTTATTTGATGAATTGGTTGTAGGCGGGATTCAGGATCTTACCGGGGAGCGGAAACGTATTTTTTTCAATTTATTAATGGATTCATTTTTAATGAATAGCGAACCGCTAAAAGAAAACACCCTAAAAAGCAGTTTTTCCGCCTGGAAAAATGATCAGGAAAAAATTAATTCCCGCAATCAGCGAAAATTCGTCCAGCAACTGCTGGGCAAAGAATAATTATAGCATTATTCCCTTTTTACTTCCATTATCCTATTGATTTATAGGTATTTGCTTTCCTAAGTTTGTCATGCGCAATACGTAAAAGGCCTTTTACTCATTTTTAAATTTAATGCAAATAGGTTATGAATGAGCAAGAACAAGTGGTGGGTTTACTGGAAGATATTAAAGTCTTGCTTTCCCACACTAAAAAAGTAATGAACGTGGAAGATCTGGTAAAGTATACCGGGCTTTCCAAAAGCAAGATCTATAAGCTTACGCATTTAAAGCTTATCCCAACCGGTAACAATCCCAATATCCGTCAGAAGTTTTTTGATAAGGATAAGATAGATGCCTGGCTGTTGGGGGAACCGGATCTTTCTGACGAATTCCTGGAACAGCAGTTCAACCAGAAGCTGCTAAAGAACCGAAAGTAGGCTTCCTATTTACGAATCTTAAATTTTTAAAGATGAAAAAGTCACCCTATATCAGGGTCGGTACCTGCTATTATAAAATAGTACAGATGCCCACCATTACCGGGAATTTTAATGAAGTTCTGGTTCCATGGAATATCGAGACGCTTCGCAATGATCACGGCAAAGGGTTCATTGGCACCATTAAAAAATATGATGGGTTTACCTGCCTCCCCGGTCATAAAGATTTTAAGCAGGAATGTCATGGGTTTTACAATACCTATTCTCCGTTGCCTCATACCCCGCAGGAAGGGAAGATTGTAATCTCACTGCGCTTTATAAAACATATTTTCAGAAGCCAATTTGAGCTGGGACTTGATTACCTGCAATTACTCTATTCTAAACCACTCCAGATGTTACCTATTCTGTGTTTAGTCTCCAAAGAACGAGTTACAGGTAAGACAACCTTCCTCAAATGGTTAAAAGCCATTTTCGACAATAACCTCACTTACCTTACCAATGATAATTTCAGCAGCCAGTTTAATTCCGACTGGGCGAACAAACTTCTAATATGTATCGATGAAGTACTGTTCAACAAGGAAGAGCTTACCGAACGTATCAAATATTTAAGCACCACCGATTTTAATAAATTAGAAGCCAAAGGTAAAGACAAGCGCGAGGTGGAATTCTTCAGCAAGTTCATTCTCTGCAGCAACAATGAAGATAACTTCATTAAAATTGATAGTGAGGAAACTCGCTTTTGGGTATTGAAGGTCCCTTCTCTGGAAAAAGAAGAAATCCATTTTTTGGAAGCCCTGAAAGCAGAAATTCCAGCCTTTCTATACTACCTGGAGCGGCGCCAGTTAGAAACCAGGCATAGTACAAGGATGTGGTTTACCCCGGAAGAAGTACGAACTGATGCTTTGGAAAATCTAATGCAGAATAATCGAAACCGTGTGGAAAAGGAATTGGCCAGTATCATCTTAAGTTTGATGGAAACTTGTGAAGTGGATGAAGTAGAGCTCTGTCCCATGGATGCCTTATATGTTCTAAACCGCACCAGGATTAAAACCGACTTAACGCAATTGCGGCAGATCTTAAAAAAGGACTGGAAGCTAAGCAACCAGGACAACTCCTTAAGTTATCAGAAGATGATCATGTGGCTGGAAGGGGGCCTGGGGTTAACTCCTGCAAAGGGACGATACTATAC
>JBAVQO010000337.1:0-4254 GCA_049694135.1 Gillisia sp.
TTTTCGTTGCCCTTTACTTTTATTTTCTTTAGGTAATTTTCATATCCCACAAAACTAACCTGCAATACATAATTGCTGTCTGCGATATCATTCAGTAAAAAACTACCATCCTCTTCAGAAACCACGCCTTTTACAACACTAACGGAATCCTTCGCCTGCAATAAAACAACATTGGCGAAGGCTACGGGTTCCTTTTTCTGATTCACAATAATACCCTGAAGCGAATTTTGCGAAAAAGATGGAAATGAAATAAAAAGAAGGGTGCAAAAAAGGGGGACAAAGTAGAATTTCCTCATTGAAATATTTTAGAAAACTTGATGGTTAAAAAGCTATCAATCAAAACAAATATAAGATTTCCTAAATTAATCTTATATTTTAAATCACAAAATTAGCGTGGTTTCATCAGGGATTTTTCCCCTTTTTTAACTATTTATCAAGAATGGAATCGTACAATATCTGCTGAATATTGGTGCGGGTATTCATTTTGTAAAGCCGGCTATTTTCCCTTGTTGGCTGCACCCTGTTAGACAAAAACACATACAGCAAATTATATTTTGGATCCATCCAAACCATAATTCCCGTAAATCCCGTGTGGCCGAAACTGGCGTCGGAAGCACTAATCGCCGCATTCGAATTTACGGTTCTTTCGCCCAAAGCAGGTTTGTCAAAGCCGAGTCCGCGACGGTTATCATTTTCCGGAAACTGGTACTTGGTGAACTCCTGCATCGTTTTTTCCGAAACATAACGTTTTCCTCCATATTTCCCCATATTCAGATACATCTGCATTAGCTTCGCCAGATCGTTCGCGTTTGCAAATAGACCTGCGTTGGTGGAAATTCCGTTCATCATGATCGCGCCTTCATCGTGAACGTTGCCATGAATAGCTTTGTGCCGAAAATCGAAATCATTCTCTGTCGGAACAATTCGGGACAAAGGAAATTTTTCCAGCGGATGATATGTAAGTGTGGTCGCGCCCAAAGGAGTGTAGAAATTAGTATCCAGGTAATTTACAAAATCTTTCCCGGTGATATTTTCAACAATATTGGGTACTAAATAAAACGCAAGGCCGGAATACACATATTTTTTTTCTGAAGAGACCGGAGACTTCTTTATTTCCTTAAAGATCTCGTGTTTATAATTTCTGAAAAGCCACATCTCATCGGTCACTTTTATAGGAAATCTTGCCGAAGAATCCTTTTTAAAAGTCTTCCATTTATAACTGCCATTTTTTCGAAGCGTGTTTTTCCAAAAAGGAATCCAGGCCTCAAATCCCGCCTGGTGGGCAAGAATTTGGCGAAACCGGATACCGGCTTTATTGGAATGCCTGAAGTACGGCAGATAATCATCTATTCCCGCCTGTAAACTAAACTTATTTTCGTCGTAAAGCTTCATAATTGCAGGAATTGCCGCAGATATTTTGGTTACTGAAGCAAGGTCGTACAAATCGGTTTTTTTAACTCTAATAGTGTCGCTGTATTTTTGAAGTCCATACGCCTTATAAAAAACTACTTTTTGATCTTTTGCCACCAAAACTACTCCGCCCGGAGTTGCCTTCGCAGCAATAGCCTCATTCATCAAAGAGTCGATGCCGCGGTTTAAGGTTTCAGAATCCATTCCCGCATCTTCGGGTAGCGTATATTTAAAACGGATTCCTCCTTTTACCTCGAGTCCGTCTCCCTGTTCGAATTTGTCGCCCACGCTTACAGGCAATTTCCCGTTGGCTCCTACCCCTCCAAAAATAAGCTGTGCCGCAAAATCTTCAGCATTTTCGTTATCCTGATAGGTTAAAACTAAAGCCCCGGCTTTTTCAATATTCTTAAAATCAACAAGGCTGTAGGGATTCTTGAAAAAACTGATGATGCTGTTGGGCTTTTCAGAAAGTTCTGTTAGAAATCCCTTTTCCGCTTCAGAAAACCGGCTGTCATTGCGCGGATATTTGCTATGATCGTGAACCGCGACGATAAGCGTATTGTAATCTTTAAGCGCCTGACGCACAGAATCTATAGCTGCTGAAGTTGAATTTTCATCAAGATGAAATGCTGTAATCTTAGTATAAAGTTTTAGGGTTTTTACAAAGACAGAATCCTTCTCGTCTCCAAAGGAAACAGCCGCAATTCTTAAGGAATCCAATTGTTTTAGCGGCAGAATTTCATTTTCGTTCCTTAAAACGGTCAGCGATTTTTCAGAAAGATTTCGGTTTAACAGGCGGGCCTGCGGCGTATTAAGATCTGCCACTATGTTTTTTACCGATGTAGGTGTATAATTGTTTAAACCTGCCCATTGCTTTAACGCTAAAATTTTTCGGCAGCGACTATCTATTTGCTGCTGAGTTAAGGTTCCGTTCTTAATAGCTTTTTGAATTTCTGAAATGGCCTTGGGAACGTCCTCGGTAAACTCCAGCAAATCGTTTCCGGCCACCACGGCTTCCCTGTCCACAATTCCTGGCGGATTTCCTTTGGTCACCCCTTTCATATTCATGGCATCGGTAACTACGAGGCCCCCAAATCCCAGTTTCCCTTTCAAAAGCCCTGAAACTATAGGTTTCGATAAGGTTGAAGGAACGCCGGTGGAATCCAGTGCCGGAATATCTAAATGAGCGACCATAACCGCGCCAATGCCGGCATTGATTATTTTTCTGAAGGGATACAATTCCAACGAATCCAGCCTCGCCCTGCTATGATAAATTTGAGGCAGCGCTAAATGTGAATCGGTATCGGTGTAGCCATGGCCGGGAAAATGCTTTGCTGTTGCCAGGACTCCGTTTTCCTGCATTCCCTGCATATATTCTATTCCTTTTTTGGCCACATTAAATTTATTTTCGCCAAAAGAGCGAAAATTGATCACCGGATTCTGCGGATTATTGTTTACATCTACCACCGGGGCAAAATTTACCTGTAATCCCACCCTTTTGATCTGCCGCGCAACCTCGGCTCCCATTTTGTGTATCAGGGAGTCATTCTGAATCGCCCCCAGCGACATTTGGTAAGGATAACTTATGGTGCTGTCAAGCCGCATTCCCAGTCCCCATTCGGCATCGATTGCTCCCAGCAATGGCACTTTTGAAACCTTCTGGTATTTATTCATGAGCCGGGCCTGACGAACCGGGCCTCCCTGGAAAAAAATCAGTCCACCTATCTTCTGTTTTCTGATGAGCTTCAGGATTTCTTTTTTATGCTCCGGCCCTTTATTGGAATATGCGGCAACCATTATTAGTTGCGCGATTCGCTCTTTTGGAGTCAGCGTTTGCATTATGGAATCTACCCAGGTGCTATTCTCGTATTTCAAGAAATCGGGAGAAATTTTGGGTTCTTGTGAAAATGCCCTGCCTGTAAAAAGAATTGGTATTAGTAGAAGTACAGCTGCTTTGCGCATAATCAATTTTTTTCGTCGTTGAGTTTTCCGTAGAGTTCGCTTCGGGAAAGTTTCAACGTTCCCGATGTTTTTTCGTTCAACAATCTTTTGGTTCGCAGATACCGATCGTAATTATATTTATCGAAATCGGCGGCGGTGGTGTCTAAACTGCTTATGTGAACACTGCCCAGCGCGTGGATCATTTTGTTATTTCCAATCCACATTCCCACATGCACCACTTTTTCGGAAGTGCTGTCGGTTGCCTTTCTTCCGAAGAAAAGAAGATCGCCGGGCACGAGATTTTTAAAATTCTTAGAAGTGTCTACCACTACCCCTGTGTTTACCTGCTGCGATGCATCACGCGGAAGAACCATCCCGTTCATAAAATAAATGGTTTTTGTAAAGCCGCTACAGTCCATTCCTTTTGTGGAAGTTCCGCCCCAGAGATAAGGGAAACCCAGCAATTGTTTGGAGGTTTGCACCAGCTCTTCGCCGGAAGGATGTTGTTTTTTTACCCATTCTGAAATCGGCTGCATTTCTTCCTTTTTCACATAAGCGGTATCGCCGGTGGGATATTTCACCTTATAATAATCTTTTTTTTCTCCCAGTTTTACCAGGATATCTCCCGCAACCAGATCTGAAATATCCTGTGCCTCCCGGGAAGTAGAAGCATATGAAAATCCGTAGATATCCGTGAAAATAAGTTTTTGGGCTGCTTTCCAGTTTTCATATTCCGGATCTTTCAGCAGTTGTATTCCGCCGTGGTCTACCCAGGCGATATATTTATCGGGCGTTTGCACCAAATACCAGTCGCCCTGGTGTTTAAGTACCTTTAAAGGAGTTCCCAGAGTAGCCTGTGTAGCCAGTTCTGAAGAATGCCCTGGATTAGAACGAATATTGGCC
>JBAVQO010000338.1:0-3551 GCA_049694135.1 Gillisia sp.
GGTTAGAGCATCTGACTGTTAATCAGAGGGTCCTTGGTTCGAGCCCAAGAGGGGGAGCTTCTTTAAAACCTCACCATTTTTGGTGGGGTTTTTTTGTTGGGTTTTAGTTTGGGCGAGGAGTTTATCCTGAGCGGAGCCGAAGGAAGCCCAAGAGGGGGAGCTTCTTTAAAACCTCACCATTCTGGTGGGGTTTTTTTATTGGTGTTTGGTTTAGGAGAAATTTATCCTGAGCGAATTCTGAGGAGCTGCGGAAAAAATCTGCTTAAAAAGAAATAGTTTCAGGATACCTGGAATACCAGGAGAAGGAATCTTCTATGATTTTTAGCTTTTCGGTTTTAATAAATTCCAGAAATGCTTCGCTTACCGGTGATAATTTTTTGCCTTTAAGCCAAATCAATCGCCAATCTGTAGTAATAGGCAGGTGGGGAGCTGGCAGGATATGAACTTCTTTGCTTATGAGTTCATTCTTCATACCTATCAACGGCATAATGGAATTACCCATTCCCGCCACTACGGCTTGTTTTACCGCTTCATTGGAAGTTAACTCGATCCTTTTGCGTTTTGGACCTTCGTGATCTTCAAAATATTTTTCCATAGCCATTCGGGTGGCAGAACCTTCTTCACGATATATTAACGGCTTATCTTCACTAAGGTCCGGAGATTTCCCGATCAGGAATAGTTTATTTTCTAAAAGAATTTCTTCTTCTATATCCATTTTATCTGGTAAAACTGAAACGAGCGCAAAATCGATCTCATTTTTTTGCAGGCTTTTTATTACCTTAGATTTGTTGGTAACATCCAGTACCAGATCTACATTCTGATATTTTTCCAGAAAACCATTCAAGAAGAAAGGAATAACATATTTTCCTGTGGAAGCAGAAGAGATCTTTAATTTTCCCGTTAACAAACCTTGAAATGCCTTTGTTTTATAGCTGATGTTTTCCAGTTCCTGGAGCACGCGCTCAGCGATAACAGCCACTTCATTACCAAACTCCGTTACGTAAAGTTGTTTTCCCACCACCTCGCAGAGAGGAATATCAAATTGATTCTGAAAATTTTTCAGCTGAATGGAAACGGCAGGCTGTGTCATATACAATTCTTCCGAAGCGCGGGTAATACTGCAATGTTCTACCACCTTCAGAAATATCTTTAGTTGATTTATGGAATAATTCATAAAAATATTTTATGCTTTTCATTACAAATATAAATGAAAATTTATGAACAATATTCCACAAATTTGTAGTCACAAAAACAAAATTTTATGTCAAGTAAAACATCACCTGAAGAAATCTCCATCATAGATAAGGAAACTTATGTGTTGGTTAAGGGCCGCTTTGATCCAGAAGAAGCAGCAGAAATCGTAAATACTCTTTTTTCAAAAAAAATTAATTTTCATGATTTAAAATCCTTTAGTGATGGAATACGATTTGGTTCTCAAGATGAAACTTCAGAAAAAAGGATTAAAGAGTTAAAAGCTGCCCGCGAAAACGCTAAACGCTTGCTGGAATTGGCAAAATCTACCGGTAAATCCATTCGCTTGAATTCAGAGATTTTAGTAGAATTGGTTTAAAAATTTTGAATATGTCCCAGCACAGTATTTCCATTATCGCAATAGCATCGCCGGTGTTATTTATTTTACTAGCGATTGCCTCCTGGTTTCAGAGCGGCATAAGGCCAAAGGCGATCATTGCGATGAGCAAGGTCTTCACCAGTATTAATATCCTGATTGCCCTGGTAAGTTGCTTTTACGTTTATCAATATAACCTTATTCAATCGGGATTTATCGGAATAAAGAATCTGGGTTTAAGCCTAAGGCTGGATTCGGTAAGTGCGATTATGCTGTTAATGATCTCGCTGTTGGGGTTCATCATCATCAAATTCAGCATCAATTATCTGGACGGCGATTCCAGACAGGGTGCATTTATAGGAAGGCTCGCCGCGACCATCGCATCAGTCGAATTACTTGTTCTTTCAGCTAATCTTGGGCTGCTCTTTATCGCATGGGTTCTTACCAGTGTTTGCTTGCACCGCCTGTTGTTATTTTATAACGACCGTCCCGTAGCAAGGGTAGTGGCAAAAAAGAAATTTATCCTGGCCAGGCTGGGAGATCTTTGCTTGTTGCTGGCGGTAATCCTTCTCTATAATCACTTCGGAACTGGAGATTTGGAAACCATTTTTATCCAGGTAAAACAATCCGGCGGGACAATAGCTTTTTCCGGACTGGAAGTTCCGGCACTCTTTCTGGGATTGGCGGCGATCTTTAAATCGGCACAATTTCCAACCCACGGATGGCTGATAGAAGTAATGGAAACACCCACCCCGGTATCCGCTTTGCTCCACGCGGGACTTTTAAACGCAGGTCCTTTTTTGATTATACGAATGGCTTTTTTAATAGACGTAAGCAGTAGTACCCCAATTTTATTACTTATTATAGGCGGAATTACAGCTCTTTTTGCTTCTGTGGTGTATCTTACTCAAACCTCGGTTAAAACTGCGCTGGGATATTCCAGTATTGGCCATATGGGTTTCAGTCTTATGTTGTGTGGCCTGGGCGTATATTCAGCGGCTTTATTGCACCTTGTAGCGCATTCTTTCTATAAAGCACATTCCTTTCTTTCCTCGGGAAGTGGTATCGATGCACTAAAAGCTTCTCGAATTACAAAAGAACCAAAAAAGGAGCGTCCGGTAAAAGTAGTGGTGGGAATCTTGATGGCGTTGTCGCTTTATGCAATATTCGCCTACGTCTGGGGGCTGGATTTTCAAAATGATTTCAGCCTATTGTTAATAGGAGCGGTGATCGTAATGGGACTTTCAAGAATTTTTACTTCTGCGCTTAGTACAAAATGGAATTCTGGTTTGGTCGCGCAGGCGGGCCTCATAGGATTACTGGTTGCCACCGCCTTTTTTGTGTTGGAATCGGGTACCGATTTCCTCCTGCATTCCGAAATTCCTGAACCAACTATGCCGGGACCGGGGAAAATGATAACAGCGATAATCATTTTTGCCATCTTCGGAATTGCGGTTCTAATACAGATTATTGCTCCACAGCTATCCTCTAAACCTTTTTACCGTAAACTGGCGATCCACGTGAGAAACGGATTTTATACAAATGCCATTTTCGACCGGCTTATTAGCGCCCTGCGAATACATTCGCCGAAAAATAAGCTGAATCCTGCGACTTCGAGCTCTCCGGAAGCAAAACCTGAAAAATCAAAAATAAAAGAACTTGAAGAGCAGGTGGCTTCCTGAAAAGAAGCAAATATTACTTAAGAATACTCAAAATGGAAGAACAAATCTTAGTAAAAAAAGAAATAAAAGCAGCCACACTTCAGAAGAAAATGCGGGAGGCCTGTAAAAAAATTGCTCCTGTATGGTCACTGGAAAATTTTGTAGCCGTAAATCCTTATCTCGGTTTTACTTCGCAAGATTTTGAAACAACCGCGAAAGAATTGGCAATGGTAGGCGGAATTCAAATGACGCTGCCCAAATCTTTTTATAAGAAGAAAATTGAAGAGGGCAAGATAAATCTTGACGATCTTGGCGCTGCGATG
>JBAVQO010000339.1:0-4480 GCA_049694135.1 Gillisia sp.
CCATTACGCATGTATTGGTCATCGACGGCACCGGAAAAGAGGTGAAAAAGGATCAGACGGTGATCTTTAGCAACGGGATTATTCAGAAGACGGGAGACTCCAAGGCGGTAACTCTTCCGAAGAATGCTTACGAGATCAACGGACAGGGAAAAACTTTGATTCCCGGGCTGGTCATGCTGCACGAGCATATGTATTATCCCATTCCTTTCGACAATTTCTTCAGCGTTCGCGAAATGCCTTACACTTTCCCGCGCTTATACCTGGCAGGCGGCGTAACCACGATGCGCACCGGCGGAAGCATCGAACCCCAAACCGACGTAAATATTAAAAATTGGATCAACCAGGGAAAAATGACCGGCCCTAAAATAGATGCTTCCGGCCCTTATATTGAACGCGAGGGCATGGATATTCCTGAAATAGGTTTTATACACGATCCCAAACAGGCCACCGAGCTAGTGAACTACTGGGCAGATCGCGGCGTTACTTCGTTTAAAATGTATATGCATGCCACCAAAGAAGACCTCGCCAACGCGGTAGCGGCGGCCCATAAACACGGCATGAAAATCACCGGGCACCTGTGCTCTATCACTTATGCTGAAGCTTCGAACCTTGGCATCGACGACCTGGAACACGGATTTATGGCTTCCAGTGATTTTGTAACCGACAAGTCAGAAAATGAATGCAGTCCCGATACTCATAAAGCTCTTTCTGAAACCGATGTGAACGATCCGCGGGTAACAGAACTCATAGATCTGTTGATAAAAAATCATACCGCCATCACTACAACTCCCAATGTTTTTGAACCCTTCACCGGCAGGGAGATCGTTCCCGGTGGCGGCTTCGAATCGCTGATTCCGCAGCTTCAGGAAAAGGAAAAATCGCTTTACGACAGGGTTCAGAATAAAAATTCGGCTTCGCTGGCTATGTTCAATAAAAACCTGGTCTGGTTAAAACGCTTTTACGAGAAAGGAGGCTTGCTGGTAGCCGGGACAGACCCTACCGGAAGTGGCCGTGTGGTGCCGGGGTATTCCAACCGTCGCACCGTGGAAATTCTTGTAGAAGCAGGATTTTCTGTTCCTGATGCCATTAAGATCTGTACCCTAAACGGCGCCACTTATCTGGAACAACAAGATGAAATCGGTACGATTGAAGCAGGCAAAAAAGCCGACCTGGTGTTGATAAATGGCGATCTTAGCAGCGACATTAAAGACATTCGCAAAACCGAAACCGTGTTTAAAGATGGAGTAGGTTTCGATTCTGCAAAACTTTTTGAATCTGTTAGAGGGAAAGTGGGACTTTACTAAAGCCAAAAGCTTTTTAAAATCCTATATTTGCAAAAAAAATAAGAATTCCATGTTCGATCAGGAAATTGCAGAACAACCTGAGATAGAAAATCAAAACGAAGAACAGCCTCTTCCGGAGCTATATTCCAAATATGTCATTATTGGATTTAGTGTATTTTTCAGCACTATTTTCGGCGCGGTGCTGCTTATGAGCAACCTAAAGCGTGTGAATGAACCTAAAGGCCGCAAGGCGGTACTTTTTTTCGGGATCGGCTATATGCTTCTTTCGGGGGTGATCGTGAGTTTATTGATGAACAACATCGCCATTATTCTAAACGTGGTGGGTGCAGCCATTCTGAATGAATATTTCTGGAACAAATATATCGGGAAGGAAACCGATTTCGAAAAAAGAAGCTGGGGCCGGGCCTTCGGGATCTCCGTTTTAGTAGTCATTCCCTTTGTACTGCTGGCCCTGAACTACGGGATGTGAGTGTAGAAGGCTTTAAGCTATAGGCTCTAAGCTTTAAGCTGAAAGCTCTAAGCTGTAAGCTTCTGTCTTCTCTCTTCTCTTTTCTCTCTTTATTAACTTCTCAATTCTCACTTCTCTTTTCTCTTTTCTCTTTCAGCCTTTTTTCAACTATCTTAGTAAGATGGCAGCCGGGGAATTAAATACTACAGTGGTAATCGTTGGTGCAGGTCCTACAGGCCTCTCCCTTGCCGCGCAACTTATTAGGTACGATATAGATTTTATTATTCTGGAAAAACGTGCCGGCGCCTCCAAGTTTTCAAAAGCTATAGCCGTACAGGCAAGGTCCCTCGAAATTTTAGATGAAATAGGGCTTGCCGATAAAGCCATAGCCTCCGGAAGAATTATTACCGATTTAAACGTTTTTGAAAAAGGAAAACGCAAAGCCCAAATCTACCTGGAAGGCCTGGGAAAAGGTATTAGTGAATTTCATTTTGCGCTTTCCCTGGCCCAGGATGAAACCGAAAGGTTATTGCTGAAATATCTTGAAACTCATTTCATTCAGGTAAAATGGAATAGCCAGTATTCTCACCACGAAAGCTCCGGTGTGGGCGTAAAGGTTTTTTATACAGACCACGAAGGCGAAGAATGCTGTGTGAATGCCGGGTATATTGTGGGAGCCGATGGCGCCGGCAGCCGGGTACGCGAACAGCTCGGGTTGGGTTTTGGTGGCGATACTGTGCCCAAACTCTTTTATGTCGCCGATGTACAGCTAAGAAGCTGGCTCATTTCAGAAAGTAAAATCTACATGTTCCTTATAAAACAAGGGTTTATCCTGTTTATTCCCATGTTGGGGAAACAAAACTATCGCGTGGTGGGAATCCTTCCCAATGCCGGTAAAAAAGAGGAAGACATACATTTTGAAGAGCTGGAACCCTTTATAAAGGAAAATGTTGCAGTGCCCGTAGATTTTACAAAGATCAACTGGTTTAGCACGTATAAAGTGCATACCCGCAAAGCAAAGACCTTTATCCGGAAAAATGGATTTATTGCAGGCGATGCCGCTCATATTCACACTCCTGCCGGCGGCCAGGGAATGAACACCGGCATTCAGGATGCTTACAACCTGGCGTGGAAAATCGCTCTTTTCTCGAAAGGCCAGGTGAATAGAAAGGTGCTGGAAAGTTATGATTATGAAAGAGAAAAAAATGCCGTTCACCTGCTTAGAACCACCGATAGGATTTTTGATTTTATGGCCGGCACCAGCTGGGTCTGGAATTTTATAAGGTTGAAAATTTTTCCGCTGCTGGCTTCCTTTATTTCGGGGCGTCCCCGGTTTAATAGATTCTTTTTTCCGCTGATTTCTCAAACCGCCATCTCTTATTCCGGCAGTTATCTCACGGTGAAAAGCAGGATAGAGAAAGTAAAAGCAGGCGTACGAATGCCTTATTTTGTCTTTAAGAATGGGAGTTCTATTTTTGAATATCTCGACAAACCGCAGTTCCAGCTCCTGTTCTTCGGAAAAGAGGGAAAAGCCCGTTTTGAAAAACTACAAAGGACACATGTTCCTATTTCCTGTCTCAGCTTTAGTGAAATTCCCCGGGAAATTTTTAAAAAAAATGCTAATTTCTACGTTTTGCTACGCCCCGACAATCATATTTCTTATCTTGGTAAGAAGCTGAAAGTTATCAATGCTTTTTTGAATAGCATCAACCCTTCAGAAGAAAAAAATAAGTGACAATGGATTTAGAGTGGCGAATTGAAGAACTTGAGGAAACCAGGCTGGTTGGTAAAGGAAGTGAAATGAATTTTTCCGGGAATAAAACCCGGGAATTATGGGAGGGTTTTATGCCGAATTTAAAGAAGGTGAAAAATAGGGAAGACGATAAATTGTATTCAGTAGAGATCTATAATGATCCCTTTTTCTTCGAAAATTTTGATCCTGAAAAGAAGTATGAAAAATGGGCGGGAGTAAAGGTTTCCAATCTTCAGAATATTCCCGAAGGACTGGAAAAGCTTGTGATACCGCAGGGGAAATATGCAGTTTTCAACTACAAAGGAAAACCGGGGGACGCAGAAGGAACCTACAGATACATCTTTCGCGACTGGCTCCCTAACTCAGAATTCAGTTTAGATGATCGCCCACATCTGGCGATCATGGAGGCCAAATATAAAAAGGACGATCCCAATGCCGAAGAAGAACTCTGGATTCCGGTAAAAAAATAGGCTAAGGTAAAATAGGCCAGCAGGTATTTTAAAAAATGCTATCTTAAAAGAAAAAAAGTCGGGCTGCAAACATTTGGAAAGTGGAATCTAATCAGAAGACCAAATCCTGAAACTCTTTTTCGATCCTCTTCATTCTTATTTTGTCCGTTAAAAGATTCTATGAAAAATCCCTTTCGTACCGATAACCGTGAGTCGGAAAAAGTCATTGCACCTGCGAAAAAAGGGCTTGGTACCTTTGGCGGTGTTTTCACTCCTTCTATTCTTACCATTCTGGGGGTAATCATGTATTTGCGCTTTGGGTGGGTTGTAGGAAATGTTGGATTGATAGGAACTTTGATCATTGTTACGCTTTCCGTTTCCATCACTTTTTTAACCGCTCTCTCCATCGCTGCTATCGCCACCGATCAACAGGTGCGCACCGGAGGCGCCTATTACATGATTAGTCGCTCCCTGGGCATCGAAGCCGGCGGGGCGATAGGAATTCCTCTCTTTATCGCCCTGGCAC
>JBAVQO010000340.1:0-7757 GCA_049694135.1 Gillisia sp.
ATTTAATGAGACGGATTCTGCAGTTCGAGTATTCAAATGCATTATCTGAAATTGATGGTTCACTTTTAAATTTTTTTGGAATGAACTTTGGAAACCAAATCGTAGTTTATTAATTAATCCGAACGACTTAAAATTCTAATGCCGTTCGACTTAAAAACAAAAAATCCTACTTATGAAAAAAAGTAAATTATTGTACTTACTACCGGTTCTAGCTATTCTGTCCTGTAGTAAAGACCCAATTACCGACCCCGCCCTTACAGAACAGAACATTACCGATCCTACTACAACCAACACGTTAGATAATGTAGAAGCTGCATATCCCAATGAAACCGGCGATATTTCCGATGTTTATTATGCAGGCCAAAAAATCTCTGTAGACCATATTAATGGTGATCTTGTTTATCAGGGAGACATTCTTATTAAGCAGGAATTTGTCAGCAATAAGCCTCAAAACCTTATATATGACTCAAAGGAAGCAGTTCCACAGCAAAAAAGTGTGGGAAGAACTTCAGGGATGTGGCCAAACAATACAGTTTATTACGCGATAGATCCTAATTTGCCTAATCAATATAGGGTAACAGATGCTATAAGTCATTGGGAGGCAAATACCCCTGTAAAGTTTGTCCAACGTTCTTCACAGTCTAATTATGTGTATTTTACAACCGGTTCCGGTTGTTCTTCATACGTAGGAATGGTAGGAGGTAAACAGGTTTTAACTCTTGCCTCTGGCTGTACTACCGGAAATGCGATTCATGAAATTGGTCACGCAGTAGGCTTATATCACGAACAAAGCCGTGTAGACAGAGATAACCAAATCGTGATTAACTGGAATAATATCCAAAGCGGAAGAGAACATAATTTCGATACCTATACCGACCAGGGAATGGATGGCGCTGAATATACCACCAGTCTTGATTTTGGATCTATTATGATGTATGGTCCATTTTCTTTTTCGAGCAATGGAAATCCTACGATAACTAAAAAAGATGGTAGTCTTTATTCTACTCAACGCAATGGTCTATCGTCTGGAGATATCAAAGGAGTTGAAAGTATGTATCCTGCTTCTACAGGAGGTACTCAACCTGTTGCACCCTCTTATACCAATGGTCAGTATTATACCATAAGTGGGTTGACAGTCCTTAGATATAGGGACAGTTGGTATTATTATTCAAGATATGGTTGGAAAAAAGTTAAACTTTTAAATGGATACTGGTACTATGCCTAAAGATTAGAAAAACAAAAAAAGCCCTGATCATCAGGGCTTTTTTTATTATTTCTTTTTAAGAAAATATTGGGGATTTCACAATATGGGTGTGGAATAATTACCCAATAAAATGTTAAAATAGAATTTGGTTCATTTAAAAAAATAACTTTTTTTTAGGAGTTATTCACTATGTTGTTAATAACCATCTGCCGTGTCATCTCCTCTTTTATCTGCTCCTCCTTCTAATTTTCCATCAGGCAATCTTAATATTGCGTCTACTTTCCCAATGATGGTTGTTTTACCTTCATTTACGTGATAGCCTTTGTCTTCCAGTTCTTTTAAAACTTCTTTATCAAAAGCATCTGGTTCAAAAATTATTTCATCCGGGAGCCATTGATGGTGAAATCGGGCTGCGTCTACTGCCTGTTGCATATTCATATTATAATCTTCTACATTCAAAATGGTTTGCAAAACCGAGGTAATAATAGTCGAGCCTCCTGGTGTTCCCACGACCATCCATAATTTTCCCTTTTTTTCCACGATGGTAGGAGTCATAGAACTTAACATTCTTTTTTGAGGTTCAATGGAATTGGCTTCGGCACCCACCAAACCAAACATATTGGGGACCCCGGGTTTCGCACTAAAATCATCCATTTCATCATTTAAAAAGAATCCTAAGTCGCTGGCGTAGAGTTTTGAACCATAAGCTCCATTAAGAGTAGTGGTTACGGCCACTGCGTTTCCATCCGGGTCTACGATGGAGTAATGAGTAGTCTCCATACTTTCATAACCGGGAATCTTCCCGTGCTGCATTTCTGAAGAAGGAGTCGCGCGTTCAAAACTGAAGTTGCTCATTCTATTTCTTAAATATGCCTTACTGGTGAGAGTATCTGCAGGGATATTCACAAAATCGGGATCACCTAAAAAAAAGCTTCTGTCTGCATAAGCTCTGCGTTCCGCTTCAGTAATTACCTGTATGGCTTTTAATGAATTGTGACCATATTCTGAAATAGGATATTTTTCTATCATTTGCATGATCTGGCTCAGTACAATTCCTCCACTGGAAGGAGGCGCCATAGAAATAATATGAAGATCTTTATAGTTAAAACTTACAGGATCCCGCCATTTTGCCTGATACTTCTGCAAATCTTCGAGGGTTATAATTCCTCCATGCTTCTGAATAAAACTAACCAATTCTTTTCCGGTTTCGCCTCCGTAAAATTCGTCTCTTCCGTTGTCGACTAACTTTTGAAGGGTTTTTGCCAACGCGGTATTTTTTATGGTATCGCCCGCTTTTACATCCGTAAAAAGAATTTTTTTGCCATTTTCTTTTTCAAATTCTTCCTGATAATTCTTCATCGTTTCAGCCTGTGCAGGGGTAAGAACAAAACCTTTTTCAGCCAGTTCTATAACAGGTTTTAATATTTCACTCATCGGCAGGGAACCTAACTTTTCATGTACAGCAAAAATAGCAGCTACGTTTCCCGGAACGCCAATAGCTAACGCCCCGGTACGACTCCTGGAAGCGACCGCATTACCATTTTTATCTAAATACATATCCTTGGTGGCGGCAAGTGGTGCTTTTTCTCTGAAGTCTAAACTGCCGGTTTCGCCATTGGCTTTGCGGTATACCATAAATCCGCCACCCCCCAAACTGCCCGCAAAAGGATAACTTACCGCCAGGCTCATTTCGGTTGCTATCATGGCATCAAAAGCATTTCCTCCTTTTTTCATGATATTAGTGGCGATGCGAGAGGCTTCTTTCCGGGCCGAAACCACCATAGCACTATCGGCAACATATCCCGTTTCACTTAAGGAGGGTGATGTCTTTTCTGGTTTTAAATTTGTTTTACAGGCAGTTAAAGCCAACATAAAACAAAGAAGAAGTAGTCTTTTCATATTAATGTAATTGGTTTATTTTATCAGTGGTAAAATCTTCAAGCTCGGTAAAAAACATTTTGAATTCCTGCTCAAATTCATTGTAATAGAGTTCAAGCTCCTTAACTGCATTTTTCATCCCCGATCTGTTTTTTGTGCGTCGATCCATTTGGCCGAGTATTTTTTCAATTCCGTTGATGCTTTTATAGCTCACCAGCCAGTTGTCTTCTTCCATATAGGGCAAAAACTGTTGTACTTTTTCTGGTAAATCTTCAAAATTATCATAGAGAAGGCCATAAAAATCCTGTGCATAATCTTCTAGCGGAATTTCACAATACATTTTCCAGTTGGAAGCCAGAAAATGATCATACAAAATATCTACAATCACGGTGCTGTAATGGCTGTACATCGGGAAAAGCCTGTGTACGCTCTTCTTTACAATTTTATGGGTGTCGGTAAAGTTATCAATGGCTCTATGAAGGATTATCCCTTTTTGAATCTCCGGCGAAAACTTAATAAATTGTTTTCCCTTCACAGAATCGGCTATAAAATTGCCAATTTTAAGCTGAGGATTATCACCCGAAAGATAGATATGTGCCAGATAATTCATAAAAGCCAAGTTACTAATTTAATATCGGCATTGTTTAATTTGTGTTAAGATTTGGTGGAGCCTTTATCGTACTTGTATATTTGTGCCACTTACTTCAGATGTCTTCTGAATAATCTGAATAAAAAACCATAAAAATGAGCTTAATAAAATCCATTTCCGGGATACGAGGTACAATAGGAGGGAGGTCTTCAGAAAATCTTACCCCTATAGATACAGTAAAATTTGCTGCTGCCTATGGTTCCTGGTTAAAGAATGAAAATAAGGACCAAAAATTAAAAGTGGTGGTGGGGCGCGATGCCCGAATATCAGGAAGTATGGTACAACAACTGGTTATGAACACTCTTATTGGAATGGGCATAGAAGTAGTAGACCTTGATCTTTCTACCACTCCAACGGTGGAAATCGCTGTTCCTATGGAAAACGCACAGGGAGGTATTATTCTTACCGCCAGCCATAATCCCAAGCAATGGAACGCATTAAAATTGCTGAATCACAAAGGAGAATTCTTAAGCGGGGAGGAAGGAGCAAAGATTTTGACTATTGCAGAAACCGAAGATTTTGTTTTTGCAGATGTAGATTCCCTCGGAAAAATTAACAGAATTCCCGATTATATTTACCGCCATATAGATGAGGTCCTTAAACTAAAATTGGTAGATGCAGAACTGGTTAAAAAAGCCAATTTTAAAGTGGTGGTGGACGCTGTAAATTCTACTGGCGGAATTGCTATTCCTGCGCTACTTGAAAAGCTTGGAGTTAAAGTGGAGAAATTATATTGCGATCCCACCGGCCATTTTCCACACAATCCCGAGCCTTTAAAGGAGCACTTACAGGATATCTGTAAGAAAGTTCCTGCTGTAAATGCCGATCTGGGAATCGTGGTAGACCCCGATGTCGATCGTCTGGCTTTTATCGATGAAAACGGAGAGATGTTTGGTGAAGAATATACACTTGTTGCCTGTGCAGACTTTGTGTTGGCCAATACTCCCGGTGCAACTGTAAGTAATCTTTCCTCTTCAAGGGCATTGCGCGATCTCACTCAAAAATATGGTGAAACTTGCTATTCCAGTGCAGTAGGCGAGGTGAATGTGGTGCAGCTTATGAAAGAAAAAAATGCCGTGATTGGGGGAGAAGGGAATGGAGGAATTATTTATCCTGAAGCTCATTACGGAAGAGACAGCCTCGTGGGAGTGGCATTGTTTTTAACACATTTGGCTAAAAAAGGCATTTCGGTTTCGGAACTTCGAAAAGAATATCCGGCTTATTTTATGAGCAAAAATAAAATCGAGTTAACTCCCGAGTTAGATGTAGATGCAATTCTTCAGCAGGTAAAAGAAAATCATTCTTCAGAAGAAATCAGTACTGTCGACGGCATTAAAATAGATTTTCCTGAAAATTGGGTTCATCTGCGAAAGTCCAATACCGAGCCGATTATAAGAATTTATACGGAAGCAAAGTCTCAAAAAGAAGCAGAAAAACTTGCTGAAAAAATGATTTCAGAAATAAAGGAAATCGCGAATCTTTAGAAGATTTGTACCTCTTTACTGGTGGGAGCATTCATATGTTTCCACCTTTTATGTGTCCATAAATAATATTCGGGTTTCTCTTTTATCTGTTCTTCCAAAAGATCAAAATACCTTCGCGTGATAGAAAATTCTGGTTCGGTTTTAGGCGTATCGGTAATGGTTTTAAAGGTAGCTTTATAAAAACCGCGTCCCGTTTTTTCTACGTGTAAGTAAACTACTGCCATATCCAGCCTTACCGCCAGTTTTTCTGAACCTACAAAAACAGGAACCAGGTGGTCCATGAAAGTGGTGCGATATTTCGCCTGATTTATTTTCGGAGATTGATCGGCGATCATGGCATAAATACCCAAAATGCCGACTCTTTGATATTTCAGCATCGTAGCCGGGGCTTTGGTATTGGGAATAATGTCGGCGTTAAAACGTTCACGAATCTTCTTTATAAGCCTGTCGAAATACGGATTTCTAATTTTTTTATAAATCCCGAAGCTTTTGTACTTGTGTGGGTAAAGTTGAATGGCATTTGCCCATTCATAACTGGCGTAATGGCCACATATAAGAATTACGCTTTTTTCAAGTTGCTGAAGTCGCTCTATTTCTTCGAGATTGGTAAAAACAAATCGACGCCTTAACTCTTTTTCAGAAATTGAAATACTTTTTATCATTTCCAGGAACATATCGCACATGTGCCTGTAAAAGCGGTTTCTTATTTTTTGAATTTCTTCTGAAGACTTTTCAGGAAAAGCGAGTTTTAGGTTAGCAGTTACCGTTTTTTTTCTATAGCCGATAACTCGATAGACAATGAAAAAGAGGATATCGGAAACCGTATAAAAAAGCCGGAAGGGAAGACGGGAAATTAACCATAATAAAGGGTAAACCAACCAAAAAACTAATAGCTGCATCAGCAAAAAATTTTAACAAATATATGGTATATTTGGCAGTAAACTGAAGTATCTATGCGAGATTTAAACCTTGTTACCATTATAATAATTGCTGCCAATACGATCATTTCTTTTAAAGGATTCAACGATCGCAGTTTCTTTGAAAAGTACAAATTCAATATTGGGGATATTAAAAGAGGCAGGCAATTTCAGATTTTTACTTCCGGATTTCTGCACGTGGATATCTCTCATCTTGTGGTAAACATGCTAACCCTGTATTTTTTCGCCAATGTGGTGCTGTACAGTCTGGGATCTACGGGTTTTATTGCAGTTTATATTGCGAGCCTGATTCTCGGAAACCTTTTAAGCTTCTATTTCCATAAAGACGAATATAATTACAGTGCGGTAGGTGCCAGTGGTGCGGTTATGGGAGTCCTTTATTCTGCCATTCTTTTGCAGCCAAATATGATGTTGGGCTTGTTTTTTATAATTCCTATTCCTGCCTACATTTTTGGAATTGGGTATTTACTTTATACCATCTACGGAATGAAACGCCGATTAGGAAATATTGGCCACGATGCCCATTTTGGCGGAGCGGTAGGCGGATATGTCATCACCCTAATGCTTGCGCCGGCTCTTTTTGAAGTTCATCTGCTCATGGTAATCCTTCTGGCTATTCCTATTGTAGTACTGTTTTTTCTTCAGAAAGCAGGAAAATTGTAAAGCTGGTATCTTATTTGTATTTACGTTAAAATAAATTACTCTATTATGAAAAAACTAAAATGTTTACTTGTTGTATTATCAGTGCTGTTGATTACCTCCGCAGCAAATGCGCAATCCGGAATACAACCGTCTCCGTCGCCCACGGTTTCTGTTACCGGCGAAGGAGTTGTTAAGGTACAGCCAGACCAGGTGATTATTAAATCCCGCATTGAAACCGATGGAAAGGATGCTCAAACGGTCAAGAAACAGAACGATGCTACTGTAGATAAAGTAATTAAGTACCTTAAAAAGGAAGGGGTGGCAGAAAAAAACATTCATACCGATTATATAAATCTGAATAAGAATTATAATTACGACGATAAAACCTACAGTTATGTAGCAAACCAGGCGATTTCGATTACACTGGAGAATCTGAAGAATTATGAAGAAATCATGAGCGGCTTACTTGAAGCCGGTTTAAACCGAATTGACGGTGTGGAATTCAAATCTTCGGCAATAGATACCTACAAAACACAGGCCCGCAAAAAAGCTGTTCTGGACGCCCAAACAAAAGCTACCGAATTTGTTACTCCGTTAAACCAGGAAATTGGAAAAGCGGTTTCTATAAATGAAGTAGAAAGCAACAATTATACTCCGGTCTACCGAATGAGCGAGATGAAGGCCAGTGCAGACACTGGAGGTCAGGAAACCATCGCGCCCGGCGAAATGGAGGTTAGGGTTAAAGTAAATGTAAGTTTTGAATTGAAATAAAAATATTTCTTTCCTGCTCTAAACAAAAAAACCACGGCAAGGCCGTGGTTTTTTTGTTTAGAGCAGGAAAGGAACTTTTTTATTTCAATTCAAAACTTACATTTACTTTAACCCTAACCTCCATTTCGCCGGGCGCGATGGTTTCCTGACCTCCAGTGTCTGCACTGGCCTTCATCTCGCTCATTCGGTAG
>JBAVQO010000341.1:0-8786 GCA_049694135.1 Gillisia sp.
GCTGTAGAAACCGTAAATCACCGCCAGGACATGGAAGCATAGACATAGAAACAGCGTTGGATAAGTTATGGGGCTAAATTTCATTTATATGATTTGGGGTTATAAAAATAGAAAAACCATTTACAAAACCTCTTTTTTTGTTAACTTTATTTTAACAATTGATTCATTTTATTCAAAAAAGGAAATTTCAGAATTCTTTGACTTTATAAAAACTGTTTTACCTTTGTGCTCCTAATCATTTAGCTAATGAAGCTTTCCTCTTTTGTTTTTCTCGCTTTTCTGGCATTATTCAGTTTCACCGGTTGTAAAGAGCATTACGCACCCGCCCACATCACTGGAAAAGAAATTCCTGTTACTACCCAAATAAAACCGGACACTGCAATCCAGAATTTTATAAAACCTTATTCACAGCACATAAACAAAACCCTGGACAGCGTGCTGGCATATAATCCCACAAATCTCGACAAGCACGCGGTAAAATTAAACACAGCCCTGGGAAATTTAATGGCTGATATTGTGTACGAACAAACCAACCCTGTGTTTAATAAACGAACCGGTAAAAACATAGATTTTGTGTTGCTTAACTATGGCGGAATTCGCGCTTCTGTTGGCAAGGGTCCGGTGAATGCCAGAACCGCTTACGAGCTGATGCCTTTTGAAAATGAAGTTGTTGTAGCTGAATTGAGCGGAAAAAAAGTGCTGGAAATGCTGCATTATCTTGAAAATGTCAAAGTCGCAAATCCTGTAAGCGGGATTAAGATAAAGATGGATAAAAATTTTAAAGTTATTGATGCCAAAGTAAAAGGAAAAGATATCGATCCCGATAAAAATTATTACGTGGCCACCTCAGATTACCTTCAGCAGGGCGGCGACAGTATGAACTTTTTCAAAGACCCTGTAAATCTTTACGGAAGCGATTACAAAATAAGAAACGAAATTATAGATTACTTCAAAAAAATAGATACCTTAAAAACGAAAGAAGACGATCGTTTTATTCAGGTAGAATAGCTTCTTCAAAATTAAAATTCATGAATAGAAGAAATTTCATTCAGCAAACCGCGGCTTTAAGTTCTTTAGTAGGATTGGGAGGAATGGCGATGTCTTTTGCTGAAGATAAGGCCAAACATATCACCATTCTGCATACCAACGATGTTCACAGCCACGTTGAACCTTTAAGCCCCAACGATCCTAAAAATCCAGATATGGGCGGCGCTGCAAGAAGAGCTACTATTATTAAAAACGTTCGAAAGGAAAATCCAAATACACTGCTTTTTGATGCCGGAGATATTTTTCAGGGAACTCCTTATTTTAACTTTTATGGTGGGGAAGTTGAATTTAAGCTGATGAGCATGATGAAATATGATGCCGCCACTATCGGCAACCACGATTTCGATGACGGCATAGACGGCTTATATTCGCAGCTTCCAAACGCGAAGTTTCCGTTTATTAATTCCAATTACGATTTTAGCGACACCGTCATGGACGGACATGTGCTGACACATAAAATTTTCCAGAAAAATGGCGTCAAGATCGGGGTTTTTGGGCTGGGAGTAGAATTAAAAGGGCTGGTAAACGATAACCTCTATAAGAACACTAAATATCTCGATCCTGTACCGGTAGCCAAAAAAATGACACGTATGCTCAGGGAAGAGAAAAAATGCGATCTGGTGATTTGCCTTTCCCATTTGGGATACAAATACGACACCGATAAAATTTCTGATTTAAAATTGGCCCAGGCCACTTCTGGAATAGATCTAATTATTGGAGGCCATACCCACACGTTCCTTGAAAAGCCGACCATTGAGACCAATGCCGAAGGTAAAAAAGTGCTTATCAACCAGGTGGGATGTTACGGTTTGTATTTGGGCCGTATCGATTTCTTTTTAGATAAAAACAACAACGTCGAAAACACCAACGCAGTAAGAATCAGCGTGTAAGTCTTATTCAGAATTGAAAATTCAGTTAGAAAAATCTATTCTTTTTTCTCAATACTCAATTCTCAATTCTCAGTTTTTATTCCAGCATCTTCAAAAATTCTTTTTCGGTCAACATTTTTGTTCCGAGTTTTTCAGCTTTGGCCAGTTTGCTCGGGCCCATATTTTCTCCTGCTACCAAAAAGTCTGTTTTTGAAGAAATAGAGGAAGAAACTTTTCCGCCATTATCTTCAATTAATTTTTTAAGATCGTTGCGCGACAGCTCGAAAACCCCCGAAATAACAAAAGATTTTCCATCCAGCTTATTGGTCTGGTTTGCAAGTTTTTCTGCAGAAATTTCAAGCTGAACGCCATATTTCTTCAATCTCTCAATAGTTTTTTTATTGCTTTCTGTATTAAAAAATTCTACTACACTCTGCGCTATCCTCTCGCCTATTTCTTCCACTGCAATTAATTCTTCTTCTGAAGCAGTTGCCAAAGCGTCTATACTTTTGTAATGCTTTGCCAGTTTCTTAGCCACCGTTTCACCTACGTAGCGGATTCCCAAAGCAAATAAAACCCGTTCAAAGGGAATTTCTTTAGATTTTTCAATCCCCTGAATAAGGTTATCAGCCGATTTTTCTGCCATTCGTTCCAAAGGCAGAATTTGCTCTTTCTTAAGTTCATATAAATCTGCGTAATTTTCTATCAGATCCTCTTTTACCAGCAGCGTTACGGTTTCTCCTCCCAGCCCTTCAATATCCATAGCTTTTCGGGAAATAAAATGCTGAATTCGGCCAATAATTTGCGGCGGACATCCGGTAGCATTCGGGCAGTAATGAAGCGCTTCTCCCTCCACCCTTACCAGTTCTGTTCCACATTCCGGACAATGGTGGATATATTTTGTAGGTTGTGAATCGGGAGCGCGTTTGGTGAAATCCACGCCCACGATTTTAGGGATAATTTCTCCTCCTTTTTCCACAAAAACACTGTCTCCTTCTCTCACATCCAGTTTTTCAATTTGATCTGCATTATGCAAAGAAGCCCTTTTTACCGTTGTCCCGGCAAGTAATACAGGGGCGAGATTGGCAACCGGGGTGATGGCTCCCGTTCTTCCCACCTGGTATGTTATTTTTTCTAGTTTTGTTGTTTCCTGTTCAGCTTTAAACTTGTAGGCCATTGCCCAGCGGGGAGATTTCGCTGTGTACCCAAGCTCATCCTGTTGCCGCAAATCATTTACTTTTACCACCACCCCATCGGTTTCATACGGAAGATCGTGCCGATGCTTATCCCAGTAATTTATGTACTCTAAGACCTCTTCTGTACTTTTTTTAAGCTCGGACTGTTCAGGAACTTTGAATCCCCATTCCCGTGCTTTTTGCAAACCTTCAAACTGGGTTTTTATACCGATTTCAGCTCCTGTGATGGTATACAGCAAACAATCTAAAGGCCGTCTTGCCACCTCAGCACTGTCCTGTAATTTCAGACTTCCCGACGCCGTATTTCTTGGATTCGCATATGGTTCTTCACCCGCTTCCACTCTTTCAGCATTCATTTTTGTAAATCCTTCATAAGGAAGCACGATTTCGCCCCGAATAAAGAATTTTTCAGGATAATCTCCCTTCAGCTTTAACGGCACCGAGCGTATGGTCTTTACATTATTGGTAACATCGTCGCCCTGAATCCCGTCTCCCCGCGTAACCGCACGCTGCAGTTTTCCGTCAAGATAGGTAAGGCTAATGGAAGCACCATCATACTTCAGTTCACAAACATATTCTACTTTGCCATCCAACATTTTTTTGATTCTGGTTTCCCATTCTTCCAGTTCTTCTTTGGAATAGGAATTAGACAAAGAATACATTCTCTGTTCATGAACAACGGTGGCAAAATTCTTGGTAACTGCGCCGCCAACTCGGAGCGTAGGCGAATTCTCATCGGCAAACTCCGGATGTTTTTCTTCCAGGTCCTGAAGTTCTTTCAGCTTCATATCGAATTCATAATCGCTTATTTCCGGCTTATCCAACACATAATAATTGTAATTATGCCGGTGCAATTCCTCTCTTAGCTGATTGATTTTTTCTTCTGTGTTCATGTATAATTCAATTTTTTCTGAAGAAAGATGTGTTACGTTTGATTTTTATTCATCCATTTTGGAACCGGTGCCGGCACAAAATCCTTCATTTTCTGAAGAAGTTTTGCTATATCCTTTTCTACCAGAACCAAATCCATATTTGTAGAACGCAACAATCCTTTTTTTACCATTTTTTCCATCATTTCGAGCAGATCGTCATAATATCCATTGCTATTAAGAAGACCAATTGGCTTTTTATGCAAACCCAATTGTCCCCAGGTGAGGATTTCAAAAAACTCCTCGAAAGTTCCAAAACCGCCTGGAAGTGCTATAAATCCATCGCTCAATTCATTCATTGTTAGTTTGCGCTCGTGCATATCCTGAGTGGTAATAAGTTTAGAAAGACCGGTATGCACCACTTCTTTCGTCTTTAAAAAATCGGGGATTACGCCGGTTATTTTGCCATTGTTTTCCAGAACAGCTTTTGCTACCTCGCCCATAAGGCCCAGCTTACTGCCGCCATAGATTACGTGAATTCCTTTTTGGGCGAGAAATTCTCCTGTTTTGTAGGCATCTTTTACAATCACCTCATCGTTTCCGGTACTGCTGGCGCAAAAAACTGCAATACTGTTTAATTCATTCTGATTTTCCGCCAAATCCTATATTTTAAGTTTCCTGTTAACTGAAATATCCTTTTATCATTCGGAAATTTCCAAAAATATCCTTTTTAAGCTCTGTTTCAAAACCTGTAGCTTTTAAAAGTTCTTCGGTTTCTTCAACCAAATATTGATTTATTTCAAAATATACGGCTCCCTTTTTTCTCAAAACTGCCTTCGCTAATTTCGATATTTTTCGGTAAAACAATAAAGGATCTTCATCTTTCACGTATAAAGCCGAAGCCGGTTCGAAATACAGAACATTTTTGTGCATCTGCCTTTTTTCAAGCTCCCGAACATAAGGAGGATTCGAAACAATGATGTCGTATTTTTTATCAAGATTGTCAACCTTTAAAATATCCACTTTCTGAAAATCTATCCGAGCGTTATTTTCTTCTGAATTTTTGGCAGCAGTTTTCAAAGCATTTTCAGAAATGTCGCAAGCCGTGACTTTTGATGAAGGAATCTCCCTGGCAAGACTTACGGCAATACAGCCGCTGCCGGTACCAATATCCAATATTTCAGGATTATCAATCTTATTGATTTTTACATCATTTAAAATCCATTGTACCAGCTCTTCGGTTTCCGGCCTGGGAATCAGCACACTTTTGTCTACTCTAAACGTATAGCCGAAAAATTCCGTCTGCCCGGTTATATATTGAATAGGATGATGCGATTTAAGTTTCTTTTCAGCTTCCAGAAAAAGCGCTTCTTCTTCAGAAGAAAGCTGCCGGTGAGGATTCATTGCCACATCCAGGCGAGACATTCCGAGGTAAAACTGAGTTAAAATGGTGAAAAAAGAATTTATTTCAGATTCCGGATATTCATCTTTTAAATGGGTGTTAAACGCTATTTTACACTCTAAGATTTGCATAATTCTAGTTTTAAGCTTTCTGTTTTATGCCTTCAGCTTTAAAAATGTTGTCACCTGAACCTCAAAATTTAACCTTAACCTTTTTAATTTTCCACTTTCCATTTTCCACTTTCCACTTTTCACCTTTACCTCTAGCCTTTAACTTTTTTGCCTTTAACTGTCCAACTCTCTAATCATCCACATGGTACAATTGTAATGACCGGTATTTCCCAATGGCTTTTCCAAAGATTGAAATCCGCTGCGACCGTATAATTTTCGTGCATTTTCCATATACGGAAGGGTTTCCAGGTAACACTTTTTAAAACCTTCAGATCTTGCATAATCAAGACAAATCTTCATCATTTCGGCTCCAATCCCCCTTCGTCTGGCTTCTTTCAAAAAGTACATTTTTTGCAGTTCGCATACTTCATCTTCCAAACCTGTTAAAGGCGCTATTCCTGCTCCTCCAATTAGTTTTCCGTCTTCTTCAACCACAAAATATTTTTTCCGCTCCGGCAAATAGCAATCATACATATCGTCCAAAGCTTTATCTTCATAAGCCGTTCCTACTTTTGGAACGCCCATTTCCACCAGGACTTCGCGAACAACCGCAGCAACCTGCTGATTGTCTTCAGGTTGAATTTCTCTTATTTTATAGGTATTCATTCTTAGTAATAAATCTTATTTTAGAGGCGTGAATATACACGAAAAATATATAAACCGATGTATGCAACTGGCCGAAAATGGGCTTGGAACGACCTATCCGAACCCGTTGGTGGGGAGTGTAATAGTGTATGAGAACAAGATCATTGGCGAAGGCTGGCATCGCAAGGCGGGAGAAGCCCATGCCGAGGTAAATGCCATAAACTCTGTGGCCGATAAAACCCTCTTAAAAAAAGCTACTATTTATGTTAGCCTTGAACCCTGCAGTCATTTTGGAAAAACTCCCCCGTGCAGCGATCTTATTATTGCCAGTGGGTTCAAAAAAGTGGTTATCGGCAATGTAGATCCTTTTGAAAAAGTTGCAGGTCGCGGCATAAAGAAATTAATGGATGCCGGTTGCGAAGTGCAGGTGGGAATTTTAGAAAAAAAATGTTCTGCCTTAAATAAAAGATTTTTCACCTTTCACCAAAAAAGACGTCCCAATATTATTTTAAAATGGGCGCAAAGCGACGATGGTTTTATTGCTCCCACTCATAAAATCGAACGCAAACCGGTATGGATCACGAACAAATATTCGAATCAACTCGTTCATAAATGGCGAAGCGAAGAGCAGGCAATTGTCGTAGGAACCAACACGGCGGTAGCCGATAATCCAAAGCTGAACACACGCCTGTGGAAGGGAAAAAGTCCTGTTAGGGTTCTTTTAGATAAAAACCTGAGAGTCTCCAAAGATTCTGCCCTTTTAGACGGAAGCATAAAGACTATTATAATTCATGATCACGAATTGGATGATTCGGCCCAAAACAGAATGGTGTTTTCAGAAAATATAAGCTACAAAGACATCGATTTTGAAAAAGATCTTGCGCTACAAATCTGCAATATTTTATATCAGCAGGGTCTCCAGTCCGTAATTATAGAAGGCGGGACAAGAACACTGCAAACCTTCATAGATGAAAATTGTTGGGACGAAGCCCGAATTTTCACGGGTAAGATCCGATTTAAAAATGGAATAAAAGCTCCTTTTATTCAGGGAAAACCTATAAAAGATACTTTTATTGGCAGTGATAAATTGCAGGTGCTTGAAAATTCCTCTCAAAAAAATAAGCTGTTCAAAAATGATTAAAAGTATAATTTTCGATTTTGGAGATGTTTTCGTGAACCTCGATAAACCCGCCACGAAACGCCTGCTGGGAAATTTTGGAATGGAAGATTGGTCTGAAGAAACACTTCAGAAAAACAACAACTACGAAAAAGGGCTTATTTCCACCTCAAACTTTATTGAATATTATACAAAAAGCCTTCCTCCACTTTCCAGGAAAGAATTTGTGGAATGCTGGAATTCGGTTTTGCTGGATTTCCCACAGTATCGCCTGGATTTTATTAAAACTCTTGCTGAAGAAAATAAATATCAGCTGATTTTACTGAGCAACACGAACGAAATTCATATCGACTGGATTAAGGAACACGTTCCGTTTTTCGAGGAATTCAAAGAATGTTTCGACCGGTTTTATTTATCTCATGAAATAAATTTCCGAAAACCTGATGCAGAAATCTATGAGTTTGTGCTGATGTCTAATTATCTCCAACCTTCGGAATGCCTTTTTATAGACGATACCAAAGCAAATACCGAAGCGGCTTCAGAATTGGGAATTCATGTATGGAATCTGGATCCGGAAAAAGAAGATATCACTCAACTTTTTAAGGTGAAAAAAGAATTATTTTGAAAGACACCTACAAGACCATTTTCAAACCTTCTGAAGAGGTGTTATTCAAGGAGAAGAATTCCAAGTTTTACGGATATGCTTTTCCTGTTTCTTCAGAAGAAGAAGTGAAGCAATATCTGGAAGAGCTAAAGAAAAAACATCACCAGGCGCGCCATTGGTGTTACGCCTGGCAATTGGGAAAAGAAGATTTTCAGTACCGGGCAAACGACGATGGGGAGCCTTCGAATTCGGCAGGAATGCCCATTTATGGACAAATTCAGTCTTTTGATGTTACAGAGGTGCTGATTGTTGTCGTGCGTTATTTTGGGGGCATAAAACTAGGCGTGGGCGGCTTGATACAGGCTTACAAAACCACTGCCCAAATGGCTCTGGAAAATAGCAGGATCGTAAAAAGAACCATCGATAAAGTTTTTCAGGTACAGTTCGATTACCCCGAAATGAATGCGGTCATGCGGCTAATAAAGGAGCACAACCTAAAAATTGTAAGCCAGGATCTCGGGATTGACTGCAAAATAGTCTTCAAAGTGAGAAAAAAAGAAGCAGACCTTATTAGAGAAAAGTTTGAAGCTTTTCATAAAATAGAATTTAGTTCTGTTTCTTAAAACGGCTATTCCTGAAGCTTATTGAGAATATTTTGTGGGCAGCGAATCACTTTTCGGGTACGGGAGTCCATAAAAACCAGGGAAGTACTTGCAGTCGTTATAAGTTCCTCGTCAATATTAAAAATGGAGTAATCGAAGATGATTTTTACCCCGGGCAATTCGCGCAGCCGGGTTTCAACCTTCAGCAAATCATCGAATCCGGCAGGTCTTATAAACCGGGTAGACATCTCGTACACTGGTAACATCACTCCCTGTTCTTCCATGGTTTTATAAGAAATTCCCAAAGCCTCAAGCCAGTCTATAC
>JBAVQO010000342.1:0-3663 GCA_049694135.1 Gillisia sp.
CCGTTGCTCCCTGTAATTCCTATGATCTTTGCGTTGGTATATCGGGCCGCAAATTCAATTTCTGAGATTACCGGGATTTTCTTGTCAAAAAGTTTCTGTACGATATCTGCTTTTTCAGGAATACCAGGACTTTTCATGACCAGATCTGCAGAAAGCACCTTTTTCTCATCGTGGCCTGATTCTTCCCACTCTACTTCAATATCTTCAAGAACTTTCTTATATTTTTCCTTGATTTTTCCAAAATCGGAAACAAAGACTTCAAAACCCTTTTTTTTGGCCAAAACAGCAGTACCCACACCACTTTCTCCCGCTCCCAGAATCACTATTTTCTGTTTTGAACTCATTTTTTTACTCTGTATTCTATTTTCTTCTCAATTCTATTCGCTTCGACAGGCTCAGCAAGACAACAAATTTCAATTCTCCATTCTCCATTATCAATTCCGCTCTACCTCACCTTCAGGGTTACCACGGTTACAATCGCGAGAAAAATTCCGACAACCCAGAACCGAACTACGATTTTACTTTCGTGTATTCCCAATTTCTGATAGTGATGATGTAAAGGCGACATCAAAAAAATGCGCCTTCCTTCGCCATATTTTCTTTTGGTTATTTTAAACCATCCTACCTGAAGCACTACCGAAAGATTTTCGATTAAAAAAATTCCGCAGAGAATCGGGATTAATAATTCCTTTCTTGTAGCAATGGCAAGAACAGCGATTATTCCCCCTATGGTCAAACTTCCTGTATCGCCCATAAAAACCTGGGCAGGAAAGGTGTTGTACCATAAAAATCCTACCAGCGCTCCGGCAAAAGCGGTAATATAAATGGTCATTTCCCCGGAACGAGGGATATACATGATATTCAGATAATCTGAAAAAATGATGTTCCCCGAGACCCAGGCAAAAATCCCCAGTGTTAATACAATTATGGCAGAAGAGCCTGCCGCGAGGCCGTCTATTCCATCGGTTAAATTCGCACCGTTTGAAACTGCTGTCACAATAAAAATGACAATGGGAATAAAGATGATCCACGCATAATTTATCAGCGAAGGATTAATCCAACTGATCAGGCTCGAATAATTGAATTCATTATTCTTTACAAAAGGAATGGTGGTAGCTGTACTTTTTTCTTCCGGGCCGCTGGAAACCACTTCTTTTTGAGCGACAGACCCCTGCGTAAAGGAAGTTGATGTTGTACCTTGCGCTACGGTGATATCGGGATGAAAATACATGGTACAACCTACAATTAGTCCAAGGCCAATTTGCCCAATGACCTTGAATTTTCCTTCGAGCCCTTTTTTATCTTTTTTAAATATTTTTATATAATCGTCTATAAACCCAATAGTTCCCATCCATAGGGTAGTGACTATTAGAAGAATCACATAGATATTTTCGAGTTTGGCGAAAAGCAAGACCGGAATAAGAGTGGAAATTATAATGATAATCCCTCCCATTGTAGGCGTACCCTTTTTCTCTGTTTGACCTTCCAGTCCTAAATCCCGAACACTTTCTCCAACTTGTTTTTTTAGCAGATAGTTAATGATTTTTTTTCCGTAGATTGTAGAGATAGCAAGCGAAAAAATAATAGCCATCGACGAACGGAAGGAAATGAATTCAAAAAGCCCCGCCCCCGGAATGTGGTAATGCTCGTTTAAGTAATGGAATAAGTAGTATAACATTGCTCTTATTTATCCAGTTGGGTTAAAAATTCATTTACTATTTTAAAATCATCAAAATCAGATCTCTTCCCGTTTATTTCCTGGTAGGTTTCATGGCCTTTTCCTGCAATTAGAATAATGTCGTTGGGCTGTGCCAGCTGGCAGGCTGTTTTAATAGCCTGTTTCCGGTTTACAACCGCCATTGTTTTTTTGAAATTCTGTGGTTCCACTCCCGCTTCGACCTCTTCAATAATTTTATCGGGAGCTTCGGTTCGGGGATTATCGCTGGTAAAAATCACTTTTGTGCTTAATGCGGAAGCGATATGTCCCATTTTAGGCCTTTTGGTTCGATCGCGATCGCCACCACAACCTACCACCGTAATAAGTTCTTCGTTTTTTGTACGAATGGAGTTGATAGTTTCCAGTACATTTTTGAGAGCATCGGGAGTATGGGCATAATCTACAATAGCCGTGATTTTTTCTTTTGAAACCACATATTGAAATCGTCCGCTTACAGAATTCAACTGACTTATATATTGAAGATTTTCCTGTGTTTCCAATCCTAACAATTCGGCTGCCGCATAAATTGCCACTATGTTATAGGCGTTAAAATTCCCTACCAGTTTAGACCATACTTCATTCCCGTTCAATTTCAGAAGAAGTCCGCCGAAATGATTTTCGAGTATCTGGGCATTATAATCGGCCATAGATTTTAAGGCGTAGGTATATTTTTTGGCTTTCGTATTCTGTACCATCACGGGGCCGTTTTTATCATCTACATTTACCAGCGCAAAAGCGGAAGCAGGAAGTTGATCGAAAAAAGCCTTTTTTACATCACGGTATTCGGCAAAAGTTTTATGATAATCCAGATGTTCGTGTGTGAGATTGGTAAAAATTCCGCCGGCAAAATGTAATCCCGCAGTACGTTGCTGAGCAATACCATGAGAACTCACTTCCATAAAACAATATTCCACACCGGCCTCATTCATCTTCTTTAAATAGGAATTGATCGTAATAGAATCAGGAGTGGTGTGCGTGGCAGGAAAAGTCTCTTCTCCAACTTTAATGGTAACGGTAGAAAGTAAACCGACTTTAAAACCTGCTTTGGTAAAAAGATTGTACAACAAAGTAGCAATGGTGGTTTTTCCGTTCGTGCCTGTTACCCCAACAAGTTTTAAATTAGCTGAAGGATTATCGAAATAATTGGCAGCCATAATGGCCATGGCCTGCTGAGAATCCTGAACCTGAACATAGGTGATCCCGTTTACTATTTGCGTAGGCATTTCTTCGCAAATAACTGCCAGTGCGCCCAGTTGCAAGGCTTTATCTATAAAATTATGCCCATCGGTTTGAGTACCGCGAATAGCCACAAATACATCATTCATTTCCACCTTTCTGGAATCGAAATGAATAGAGTTAACTGTTACAGAAGTATTTCCTATAACCGCATCTATTGGCACTTTGTATAATATGTCCTTTAAAATCTTCAACCTACACTTAATTCTACTTGTTCGTTTTGTTTTAGTTTCTGTCCGGGAGAAATCGATTGTTTTTTTACAACTCCGTCTCCCCGAAAAATTACTTTTAACCCCATATTCTCCAGAAGAGAAATGGCATCCATAACCGGCATTCCGGTAACATTTGGCATGGTTTGATCTGAAGCCTGAGCTGTTTTATAGTATTTTTCGAAATCTTTTGTAATTCCATCATGTTTTACGGCCACAGATTCTATTTCATCTTCAATAGGTGTATCTGTAAAAATCTTCTGTGCAATTCTTTTGAAAACCGGTCCGCTTACATCGGCGCCGTAATATCCTTCATGAATGTCGGGTTTATGAATAACTACAATACAGGTATATTTAGGATGATCTGCCGGAAAATAACCCACAAAAGAAGAAATATATCGCGGATTTGAAGGCCAGTCTTTCATCCAGTATTCGGTTTGGGCCGTACCTGTCTTACCCGCCATAGAGAAATTGGGAGAATAAAGTCCTTTCGCAGTTCCT
>JBAVQO010000343.1:0-2090 GCA_049694135.1 Gillisia sp.
TAATATGCGCAATGCCGTTGTTATCATTTTTTAATTTTTATTCTCATCATCTGGTAAGGTAAAAAAGAAAACGCTTCCTTTACCTTCTTCAGTTTCCAGCCAAATATTTCCGTGGTGCTTTTCTACTATTTTTTTCGCGATAGATAATCCCACGCCGTTCCCTGAATATTCTTTTCCGGCGAGTCGGGCAAAAACATCAAAAACCTTATCTTTTAATTCAGAATTAAAAATGCTCCTGCACCTTTCCAATAAGATGAATGGGTTCTCTATCACAATTGAAAAGGTTAACCGCAGATGGTTTCGTTATTTAGTCGATCTTTATTTTTACATAAAAAGTACTTCCCACTCCAAGTTGAGAATCTACCCACATAGAACCTTCGTGAAGCAGTACTATCTTTTCTACATGAGCGAGTCCGACCCCTGTCCCGTCGTATTTCTCTTCGGTGGGAACCCTGTTGAAAATGGTGAAAATATGCTTTTGATCCTCTTCTGAAATTCCAATTCCGTTATCCATGATAGAGAATACCCAAAATTTCCCTTCGGGATAAGCAGACACACGAATTTCGGGCTTTCGATCTTTAGCAGTGTATTTTAAGGCATTGCTTAAAAGGTTTTGAAAGAGCAACCTCAATTCCACTTCATACGCCCAAATTTTCGGAAGATTTCCCACATGAACCTGAGCTTCTGTTTCCTTTATTCTTTTCCCAAGATCGTATTTTACGACTTCTATTAATTCCCTTGTATTCACAAGCGATTTTTTGGTGTTTCTTCCTATTCGAGAATGTTCGAGCAAGGCTTTTATCTGGTTAGACAGCCTGTCGGAGGCTTCATCTATGTAGGAGATATATTCTTTGCCTTTCCCGTCCAGTTTATTGGCATAGATTTTCCCCAGTACATCGCTACCGAACTTAATGGTGGATAAAGGTTCCTGAAGATCGTGCGAACAGATGGAAACAAACTGTTCCAGATCGCGATTGGTCCTTTCGAGATCTGCTTTCTGCTTTTTTAATTCCTCCTGAGCTTCCTGCAGCTCAGAAATATCAACGCAGGTAAAACGATTGGCCACTCCATTTCCTTTTTCATCGAGTTCTACGGTGGAATTCATGATTATAGGAATTCTTTTCCCCGATTTCGTCACCATTTCCTGAGAAACGTTGGTGAGTTCTCCTTTTTCCTTAAAAAGTTTATTTAGTTTCAGGGCTTTTAACTGGGCTTCATCTTCATAAAGTTCGTAAAAAGGTTTTCCTATTATATCATTCTTGTTTTCGTACTCCAGTTTTCGCACCGCCTCGTTGTTGCACTGAATAATGAGGGAAGTTCTGGGATCTACGCTAAAATGCATTACCGGATCTTCTTCATAAAAAGACTTAAAGCGTCTTTCGCTTGCTATGAGTTTTTCTTTGGCCACCTGTAACGATTCAATATCTATAAAAGTTATAACCACCCCGTTAATAGTGCCATCCTGAGTTTTGTAAGGTGAAATACGGCGCAGGTAATGCATTTTCTCATTGGAAGTTATAATTCGCTCCAGTGTTTTGCCCGTGTTTAAAACCCTTTTACAACGAACCACCAAATGACTTTTTCCAATATTTCCTGTAAAGTGATTGATGGGCCTTCCTAAATCTTCATTTATGAAATTGAAATGTTCCTTAATTGTGGGAGTAAATTTCCTGATGCGCAACTCCTTGTCCAGGAAAATAGTACCAATATCTGTACTTTCTAACAGATTATTCATATCGGCATTGAGCGCCGATAAATCATCCATTTTCTGAACATTTTCGGCATTTACCGTATTTATCTCTTCATTTACGCTCTGTAACTCCTCGTTGGTACTTTGCAGTTCTTCGTTCGAAGCCAATAATTCTTCGTTGGCCGCCTGCAATTCTTCGTTGCTGGTTTCGGTCTCTTCAAGTGAAGTCTGCAGCTCCTCTTTTACTTTTTTAATCTCCTCTTCAAGTTCTGCAATGTACTCCTTGGTTCGCGTGTCCACGGTCACTTTTTCTGCTTCTTTTATTGAAGAAAGATCAATTTTTTTCTCGATAAAAGTAATAGCAAAATTGATTTCGTTATCCAGGTTGTGTAATTGGAAA
>JBAVQO010000344.1:0-3715 GCA_049694135.1 Gillisia sp.
GTTTCGTGGAATGCGAAGCTCGAAAAGAAGAATGATAGTATTTATACGCTCATTTTCAAGGCGAATATCAGTGAAGGCTGGCATATGTATTCGCAGAAGGAAGTAGATATTGATATTGCTCCCATCCCTACGAAATTTACCTTTAACGACAGCATTGCTGCATATAAATTGGTAGGAAAAACCACAGAACCCGATGTTCCGGCGGTACATGACGAAGTTTTTGATGCAGATATTACTTATTTTAAAAACAGCGCCACTTTTACCCAACAAATAAAAGTAAATAATGTAAAAGGACTTGTGGTAATCGCCGAGGTGTACTATTCGGTTTGTAATGATGTGCAGTGTTTGCCACCAGATACCAAGCGTTTTAATATCGCCGTGGAAGAAAACAATATCACCCAGGGATTCACCGATCTTAAGGTGGGAGATAAAGATAAAACCCTTACCAATGCGCTCGATCTTCATGTTCAGGGATGGGATACCTATAAACCTGCCGAAGAGACTGCCGATAAAAGTTATTTAACCATCTTTTTTCTTGGCTTCCTGGGCGGATTAATAGCTTTGTTAACTCCATGTGTTTTTCCTATGATTCCCTTAACGGTTTCTTTTTTCACCAAAGGAGCGAAAAGCAGGAAACAGGGCTTAATAAATGCCATTTTATATGGTTTTTTTATATTCCTGATCTATCTTTTATTAAGTCTGCCATTCCATTTGCTGGACAGCGTAGCCCCCGAAATACTGAATAATATCTCTACCAATGTTACCCTGAACATCATCTTCTTTGTGATCTTTATAGTTTTCGCTTTTTCCTTTTTTGGATATTATGAAATTACTCTTCCAAGTTCCTGGAGCAATAAAATGGATGATAAAGCTTCCAGTGTAGGCGGTGTTATTGGTATCTTTTTTATGGCTTTAACACTGGCGCTGGTTTCCTTTTCCTGTACCGGTCCTATTTTAGGTTCTTTACTGGGAGGTTCTTTAAGCAGCGATGGCGGAGCTACGCAATTATCTTTTGGAATGGGCGGTTTTGGGCTGGCCCTTGCTTTACCTTTTGCACTCTTCGCCCTTTTTCCCAACTGGTTGAATTCTCTTCCGAAGAGTGGAGGATGGCTTAATACCGTAAAAGTTGTACTTGGTTTTATTGAAGTGGCTCTTGCTTTTAAATTTCTTTCGAATGCCGATTTGGTGGAACACTGGGGAATTTTAAAGCGTGAAATATTTATAGGAATCTGGATTGTTGTAGGGCTAGGATTGACTCTTTATTTGTTTGGCTTGATCCGTTTTCCTCACGATGGGCCAAAGAAAAAACTGAGTAAAACACGCTTCGGAGTAGGCGTTGTTACCCTGGCTTTTATTATTTATTTGATCCCGGGGCTTACCAATTCGGCTTTTGCGAATTTGAGACTTATCAGCGGGTTTCCACCGCCATTATTCTATAGCGTTTACGATAAGGAAACCGATGGTCCTTTGGGATTAAAGGCTTACAATAACTGGGAGGAAGGTTTACAGGCGGCGAAAGATCAAAATAAGCCGATCATGCTCGATTTTACAGGCCTGGCCTGTGTGAATTGCCGAAAAATGGAAGAGCAGGTATGGAGCGACCCACAGGTGTATGAAGCGATTAAAAACGATTACATTCTTATTTCGCTTTACGTAGATGACAGGAAAGATTTGCCGGAAAAAGAACAGTTCAATTATATTCAGCAAAACGGGAATATCAAGAAAATTACTACCATAGGAGATAAATGGGCCACCTTTCAGACCCTTAATTTCAAGAATAATTCTCAGCCGTTTTACGTGCTTTTAGATACCGATAAAAATTTGTTGAACACTCCGGTGGGTTATACTCCAAAAGCAAAAAATTATTTGGATTGGCTTCAAGAAGGAGTAAAAAACTTTGAAAAATAGCGTATTTGCTAATTTCTCTTCAGGTTTTATGGCTTAATTTCTATCTTTAGGAACTTAAATTCTTAAAATATGAAATTAGTTAAAATTACCCTTTCCTTTCTGTTGGTGTTTTTTGTAAGCTGGCAGGGATTTTCTCAGCTCGACAGCACGTATAACGTAGAAGATCACTACACCAAACAGGAAGTGGATATTCCTATGCGCGATGGAGTAAAATTGCACACCACCATTTATTCTCCCAGGGATACCTCTCAAAAATATCCTATTTTAATGCAACGCACGCCTTACAGTTCAAGGCCTTATGGTGAGGGCAAGATGCGTTCTAAAATTGGCCCTAACGAATACCTGATGCAACAGGGAAACATCATAGTTTATCAGGATGTGCGCGGGCGCTGGATGAGCGAAGGGCAATATGATAATATGCGGGCGTATATTCCCAATAAAAAAGGAAAACAAACCGATGAATCCAGCGATACTTACGATACCATAGACTGGCTGGTAAAACACGTAAAGAATAACAATGGAAAAGTAGGAACCTGGGGAATTTCCTATCCAGGTTACTACGCGGTTTGCTCTCTTATAGATGCACATCCGGCTTTAAAAGCGGTTTCTCCTCAAGCCGGAATTTCCGACTTCTTTTTTGATGATTTTCACCATAACGGTGCTTATTTGTTGAGTTACTGGAGGGCGACTTCGTTGTTCGGATACCAAAAAACCCAGCCGGTAGATACCGCCTGGTACAAATTTCCCGATTTACCCACGAAAGATCAGTACCAGTTCTTTTTAGATGAAGGGCCGCTGACTAATCTTGATGAATATTATAAAAAAGACAACATTTTTTGGCAACAGTTAAAAGATCATCCTAATTACGATGAATTCTGGAAGTCCCGCGGAATTCTTCAGTATTTGAACAACGTAAAACCAGCTGTAATGGTAGTGGGCGGATTGTTTGATGCCGAAGATTTATACGGTCCCTTTCATGAGTATAAGAAAATAGAAAAAACCGGCGACAACTATAACATTCTGGTTTATGGACCCTGGAGTCACGGCCAGTGGGCAAGTTCCGAAACCCGTCAATCGCTTGGAAACATCTATTTTGGCGATAATATTTCCAGGAATTTTCAGAAAAATTATGAAACCAATTTCTTTAATCATTTTCTGAAAGGAGACGGTTCAAAAAACACCGATTTAGCGGAAGCTCATGTTTATGACACCGGAAAGCGCGAATGGGACAACTATTCGGCCTGGCCTCCCAAAAATGTACAGGAGAAAAAATTCTTTCTAGGGCCCGATCAGTCATTAACCAATGAAGCCACCGATACCAAAGAATCGTTTGTAAGCGATCCCAATAAACCGGTTCCTTATTCTGAAGATATTAAGATGGTATTCACACCCCGGAAATATATGACTGACGATCAACGTTTTGCAGCCAGAAGACCAGATGTACTTGTTTTCGAAACTCCGGTTTTAGATCACGATATGAAACTTTCGGGACCTATTAAGGCAGCTTTAGAAGTTGCTACTACGGGTACTGCCGCCGATTGGGTGGTAAAAGTTATAGATGTTTTTCCAAATGATGCCGAGGATTATCCGGAAACCCAGAAATATCTGAAAATGGATAATTATTATATGATGGTTCGGAGCGAAGTGATGCGGGGACGGTTTAGAAATAGTTTTGAAAAACCCGAACCTTTTGAGCCTAACAAAAAAACGAACGTAACTTTTGATTTACAGGATATAAATCACACTTTTAAAAAAGGACATAAACTTCAGATTCAGATTCAGAGTACATGGTTCCCTCTTATAGATC
>JBAVQO010000345.1:0-11767 GCA_049694135.1 Gillisia sp.
GTCACCCTGAACTTGTTTCAGGGTCTATAAGATTGATATTAGGAAATAGAAGCTGAAACAAGTTCAGCTTGACGAGATTAGATAATCCGGATATTTTCAAATGAAATTGCCACGAATGCACGAATTACAAATCATTCGTGCATTCGTGGCTTCTTTTTTTAAAACGACAAAGAATTACTTCAAAAAATGATTCTTAAGTTTAAAGGTAAAAATCTTTTCTACAGCTCAAAAGGCTCCGGAAATCCTATTGTACTCTTACACGGGTTTTTGGAGAGCAGCACGATCTGGAATTCCATTTCAGAAGAAATCTCTAAAAAGAGACAGGTAATATGCATGGATCTTCCGGGCCATGGGAAATCTGCTACTGTGGCCGAAGTACACACCATGGAGTTGCTGGCTGAAGCTGTGCATGCCGTTTTGACTCATTTAGAGGTCGAAAAAGCCGTTTTAGTAGGACATTCTATGGGAGGTTATGTGAGTTTGGCTTTTTGTGAAAAATTTCCTATCATGACCGCCGGACTGGTGCTAATAAATTCTACTCCCAAAGCCGATAACCAGGAAAAAAAGGAAAATCGCGACAGGGCAATTGCACTGGTAAAGAAAAACAAGGAGACTTATGTAAGCCTGGCGATCGCCAGTCTGCTTATCTCTGAAGACAAACTGAAGTTCGACAAAGAACTGCAACAATTAAAAAAGGAAGCCGTAAAATTTTCCAAAAAAGGAATCATCGCTAATTTAAAAGGTATGAAAATTCGTACAGACAGAACCTCCTGTTTGAAATCGTTTTCCGGACCTAAATATGTGGTCGCGGGAAGGAAGGATCCCGTACTTAATTATACTGATATTCAATATTTTTCAAAAGAATGTAATTGTGAATTACATGCTTATAATGGAGGCCATCTGGCACCAATTGAAATCTCGAGCTCTTTAACAAAAATTGTGCATTTTATCGAATAATTAATACTTTTTGTCGATTGTTTAACTTTTTTTTATAATTTTAAATTTACTAACCAACAACTCAGCCTTTTATGAGACAAGAAAATCCTTCTTTATTTTCGTTCGGCAAGGTGTATTGCAAGCTTTTTGGGCATCAATTAAAGATCTCCAAAAATGTAACCAATCATATACACGAGTACAAATGTGCCAAATGCGGTATGGAGATGACCGATACGGCCAACGGGTTTGTAACCAGGTTAACCCCGAAATTCAAGGAAACCAACGAATATATTGCCAAGATCTATCGCAAACGAAGACTGCGAAAGACACAGTATGCCAATGCTTCTTAGTCTTCTTCACGCTCCATGGCATTCCAGCCTCTGGCTATAAGAGGAATTTTCGTGTTAGCACGGGTAATTAAATGCATTCCCTCTTTCTCTTCCGTGATATGACCAATGATACTTAAATGAGGATTCCCTTTTATTTTATCGTAATCGGTCTGTGACACGGTGAACAGAAGCTCATAATCTTCACCTCCGCTAAGGGCAATTGTAGTACTGTCGATTTCAAATTCTTCGCACGCAGTTATTACAGCTGGATCCAGCGGAATTTTTTCTTCAAACAAATTGGCTCCCACTTTAGAATTTTTGCACAGATGAATAACTTCAGAAGAAAGTCCGTCGCTAATGTCTATCATGGCAGTAGGTTTCACTTTTAAAGACTTTAATAAAGGCGGAATATCTTTTCTCGCCTCCGGTTTTAACTGCCTTTCAATTAAATAGGTGTACTGATCCAAATCCGGCTGGGAGTTGGGGTTTACCTTAAAGACTTCTTTTTCGCGCTCTAGGATTTGAAGGCCCATATAGGCGGCTCCCAAATCGCCGGTTACCACTAACAGATCGTTCGGCTTCGCTCCATCTCGATAAACAACTTCTTCTTTTTCGGCATATCCCACCGCAGTTATACTTATCAACAGCCCTTTTTTAGATGAAGTAGTGTCGCCTCCCACCACATCAACGTTGTAAATCCTGGCTGCAAGTTCAATTCCTGCATAAAGTTCTTCGAGCGCCTCCACCGGAAACCTGTTGGAAACCGCGATGGAAACGGTTATTTGCGAAGCAACACCATTCATGGCATAAACATCAGACAGATTAACCATAACAGCCTTGTAGCCAAGATGCTTTAAAGGCATATAAGACAGGTCAAAATGCACCCCTTCTACGAGTAAATCTGTAGTAACTAGTGTGTATTTTTCCTTAAAATCGAGCACAGCGGCATCATCACCAATTCCCGTGATCGTAGATTCTAATTTTGGCGCAAGGTTTTGGGTTAACAAATCGATTAGGCCGAATTCGCCCAATTCTGAAAGACTGGTTTTACTGTGCGGGTTCTCCTCTATCATTTTTTTGAATTTTAAACTACAAAATAAATGATATTAATTTCAACAGAAAGAAATAAGCGGTAATTATTAATTCTGAATTTCAATTTATGAAATTTGAAGGTAATTTTCCCGACCAATAACCAACAGAAATTTAACCATTCTTAATCTCCTTAAAACCCTATTGGACAGGCCTATGCATCCATTCTTAAATCGAATGTTTAGAATATGGTAAACCGCTTGTTTTGTAGTATATTTGCAAACGATTAAGACGAACCTTTTTACTATGATAAAAGTAAGTGAAGAAGCTAAAAAAAGAATCTCTGCATTAATGACCGATGAAGGTTATAATGCGACCACTGATTTTGTTCGGGTGGGCGTAAAAAGCGGAGGCTGTTCGGGATTATCTTATGAATTGAAATTCGATAAATCTCAGGCAGAAAACGATAAATTGATTGAAGACAACGATATACGAATTGTAGTAGATAAGAAAAGTGTATTGTACCTGGCGGGAACAGTCCTGGAATATTCCGGCGGCCTGAATGGCAAGGGTTTCGTGTTTAACAATCCCAATGCACAGCGTACCTGCGGATGCGGCGAAAGCTTTTCGCTTTAAAAAAGTTAAAAGTTGCTATGGCGAGATTCAATTCCTTTGAAGAAATTGTAGCCTGGCAAAAAGCAAGAGATTTAAACAAACAGTTATACACCCTTACAGGTAATCATCTATTTTCAAAAGATTACGGATTAAGGGACCAAATTAGAAGAGCAAGTATTTCAATTTCCTCCAATATAGCAGAAGGATTTGAAAGACAAACAACTAAAGAATTCATTCGGTTCTTGTACATAGCAAAAGCATCAGCAGGAGAATTTCGATCTCAACTTTATCTGGCTTTTGATTTAAATGATATAAGTGCAGCGAATTTGAAGAATTAAAAATGAAAGTGAAAGAAATTTCTAAGTTGATAAGTGAGTTGATTAAATATTTACATTCAACTTTATAAACTTGCTACTTTACAACTTTAAAAAAGAATTATGTCATATACTGAAGACGATTTAAAAAAAGAGCTCGAATCGAAAGAATATGAATACGGGTTTTATACCGATATTGAGTCGGATACCTTCCCTGTTGGATTAAATGAAGATATTGTTCGGGCTATTTCCTTAAAAAAAGAAGAACCCGAATGGATGACCGATTGGCGTTTGGAGGCCTACCGGGCCTGGGAAAAAATGACTGAGCCACACTGGGCCAATGTTCATTATAAAAAGCCTGATTTTCAGAATATTTCCTACTATTCAGCGCCAAATAAAAAACCGAAATACGACAGTTTAGATGAAGTAGACCCGGAATTAAGAGCCACCTTCGAAAAACTGGGAATTTCAATGGACGAGCAAAAAAAACTTGCTGGTGTCGCGGTAGATGTGGTGATGGATTCGGTTTCGGTAACTACCACTTTTAAGAAAACGCTGGCCGAAAAAGGGATTATTTTCTGTTCCATTTCTGAAGCGATCAAAGAACATCCCGAACTGGTTAAAAAATATATAGGTTCTGTAGTTCCTAAAAGAGATAATTATTATGCAGCGTTAAATTCTGCAGTTTTTAGCGACGGATCTTTTTGTTATATTCCAAAAGGCGTAAGATGCCCCATGGAACTTTCCACTTACTTTAGAATAAATCAGGCCGGTACTGGGCAGTTTGAAAGAACCCTTGTAATTGCCGACGAAGGCAGTTACGTGAGTTATTTAGAAGGCTGTACCGCACCATCTCGAGATGAGAATCAGCTGCATGCCGCAGTAGTAGAGCTTGTAGCGTTAGATGATGCCGAAATAAAATACAGTACCGTTCAAAACTGGTTTCCTGGAAATAAGGAAGGAAAAGGCGGGGTTTATAATTTTGTGACCAAACGTGGTTTGTGCGAGAAAAATGCCAAAATCTCCTGGACACAGGTGGAAACCGGGTCTGCCGTTACCTGGAAATATCCCAGTTGTGTTCTTAAGGGTGATAATTCCATAGGTGAATTTTACTCGATTGCCGTAACCAATAATTTCCAACAGGCAGATACCGGAACCAAAATGATTCACCTGGGGAAAAACACCAAAAGCACCATTATTTCTAAAGGTATTTCTGCTGGAAAATCGCAAAATTCTTATCGAGGTCTTGTTCAGATTAACAGCCGCGCCGACAATGCGCGTAATTTTTCGCAGTGCGATTCTCTCCTGATGGGCAACAAATGTGGGGCCCACACCTTTCCTTATATCGAGGTTAAAAACAAAACCGCACAGGTAGAGCACGAAGCTACAACCAGTAAAATTGGAGAAGATCAAATATTTTACTGTAATCAGCGGGGAATTCCTACCGAAAAAGCTATTGCCCTGATTGTAAACGGCTTCAGCAAAGAAGTGCTTAACAAATTGCCTATGGAGTTTGCGGTAGAAGCTCAAAAATTACTGGAAATTTCTTTGGAAGGATCTGTAGGATAAAAAGAACTAGAAAGAAGAAAAATGAAAAAACTGATATTCATCTTCAGTATTCTCGTGAGTTTAATGGCCTGCGATAACGAGCCGCAGCAAAAGCCGGCGGCAGTAAAAATCCCAACAGCACAGGACAGTATTCAAAATTACAAAGGAGAATTTATAAGCGTGGGCGATGCAGCGGTATTAAAGGGGAATCGCTTTATTTTCCAGGTACATATGGACTCTCTGGCCAAAGTGCTGATGGCAAAGACAGATGACTATAAGCTCAAAAGTCCTAATGTCCTGCCCGTAGAAGTTAAGGGGAAAGTTATTCGCAATGTGCAGGGCGCCAGTTTTTCTCAAAAAATTGAATTGAAAGAAATTGTAAAAATCGATGCCGAAAAAAAGGCAGATACAACTAAAATAGAAGAATAAATCCATCCGCCTCAGCGGAAACAGAAGAAACTAATATGCTTAAAATAAATAATTTACACGCCAACATAGAAGATAAGGAAATTCTGAAAGGGATTAATCTGGAAATCAATCCTGGAGAAGTTCATGCAATTATGGGCCCTAACGGCTCCGGAAAAAGTACGCTTTCTTCGGTTATTGCAGGAAAAGAAGAGTACGAGGTAACCGATGGGACCATAAATTTTCAGGAAACAGATATTCGGGAAATGGATCCTGAGGAACGCGCTCATAAAGGTATTTTTCTTTCTTTTCAGTATCCCATAGAAATTCCCGGTGTTTCTGTGACCAATTTCATGAAAGCTTCTATCAATGCACATCGCAAAGCGCAGGGACTCGAAGATATGCCCGCCAATGAAATGCTGAAGATGATTCGCGAAAAAAGCGAACAACTGGAGATCGATCGGAAGTTTTTATCCAGATCTCTTAATCAGGGATTTTCGGGAGGAGAAAAGAAACGAAATGAAATATTTCAAATGGCAATGTTAGATCCCAAACTGGCGATTTTAGATGAAACCGATTCCGGATTGGATATCGATGCTCTCAAAATTGTGGCTAATGGGGTTAACAGATTCAGAAATAAAGACAATGCTGTATTGGTAATTACCCATTACCAAAGGCTTTTAGACTATATAGTTCCAGATTTTGTACACGTAATGCTGGACGGGAAAATTGTGAAATCCGGAACTAAAGAACTTGCTTACGAGCTAGAAGAAAAAGGGTACGACTGGATAAAAATGGAGCAGGTATAAATCGGTTTCTGGTTTCTGGTTTCTGGTTTCTGGTTTCTGGTTTCTGGTTTCTTAAATTCTATAAATTATGGCTACAATCAGAAAATTTGAAGATCTGGAAATCTGGAAAACCGCTCGAAAATTAGCGAAGGAAATAATTATTATTTCCGAATCAACCGGTTTAAAAACAGATTATAAACTAAAAGAACAGATTAAATCATCTTCAGGCTCTATAATGGATAACATTGCTGAAGGTTTTGAAAGGGATGGCAGTATAGAATTCAGGCAATTTTTATCTATTGCAAAAGGTTCTGCCGGAGAAACCCGTTCTCAATTGTATAGAGTTTATGACTCAGGTTATATTGATGAACAAATTCTTCTGAATCATCTTTCGGAATTCGAAGAATTAAGTAAAAGAATAGCAGGTTTTATTGTTTATCTTAATAAGGCCGATTTTAAAGGTATAAAATTTAAACAATAAGAAACTTGAAACTTGCAGAAGGCAAGAAGAAACAAGAAATTTTAAGTAATGGAATTAAAAGAAAAATTAATATCCTCGTTTTTAGCTTTTGAAGAAGCTTACGATGCCAATAACGATATACATCAGATAAGGAATGAGGCCATCAAAAACTTCGAAATTCTTGGGTTTCCTTCCAAAAAGGAAGAGGCCTGGAAGTACACTTCACTAAATTCGGTATTAAAACACGATTACAGCGTATTCCCTAAAAAGGAAGATGCAATCGAATATCGCGACATCAAAAAATACCTAATTCACGATATTGATACCTATAAGCTTATTTTTATTGATGGGATTTACTCAAGCCATTTATCGCAGACCACTCACGATAGAATAGATGTGTGTTTAATGTCTTCGGCCTTATCAAAATCAAAATACAAACCGGTTATCGATACTCATTTTAATAAGTTGGTTTCCAAAGACAGCGGTTTAACTTCTTTAAACACGGCTTTTTCGAAAGAAGGGGCATTTATACATATTCATAAAAACAAACTTGCCGACAAACCTATCCAGATCCTGAACTTCTCTACAGGAAACGAATCTGCTTTGATGGTACAGCCACGGAATCTGATTATTGTAGATGAAAATTCTCATGTACAGATTATAGAACGCCACCAAAGCCTTACCGATCATCCGGTATTCACCAATTCTGTTACCGAAGTCTATGCAGGCAAAAGGGCGATGGTAGATTATTACAAAATTCAGAATGATCGCGAGAACGCTTCTTTGATTGATAATACTTTTGTAGAACAATTGGAAGAAAGCAATGTCTCTATGCACACTTTTTCTTTCGGCGGAAAACTTACCCGCAATAATCTCAATTTTTATCAGAAGGGAGAAAGAGCCGATTCCACTTTAAAAGGTGTAACTATCATTGAAGGCAAGCAGCACGTAGATCATAATACGCTGGTACACCACACCGCACCAAATTGTGAAAGTCACCAGGATTACAAAGGAATTTACGATGAGAATTCCACCGGAGTTTTTAACGGAAGGGTCATTGTGGACAAAGAGGCGCAAAAAATAAATGCTTTTCAGGCTAATAACAACATTTTGCTGGACGATAAAGCAACCATAAATTCCAAACCACAACTGGAAATTTTTGCAGACGATGTTAGATGCAGCCATGGCTGTACCGTTGGTCAATTAGATAAAGAATCGCTATTTTACCTGCGTTCGAGGGGTATACCCTTTAAGGAAGCGCGCGCTTTGCTGATGTACGCCTTTGCGAACAATGTGCTGGAAAGTGTAAGAATTCCTGAAATAAAGAAAAGAATAACGCACCAGATCGCCCTGAAATTAGGAGTAAACTTAGGTTTCGATCTATAAGAACACCCATAAAAACGTGAATATGAAAGTCGCCGCGGAAAATACCGTTTTTAATGCAGAAAAAATTCGAGAGGACTTCCCCATTTTAAAACGCGAGGTAAACGGCTATCCTCTGGTTTATCTCGATAATGCTGCGACTTCCCAGACCCCACAACAGGTAATAGATTGCATTGTAGATTATTATTCTAACTACAACGCCAATATTCATCGGGGGGTGCATTCTTTATCTCAGGAGGCAACCGATAAGTATGAAGAAGCACGTAAAAAAGTGCAGCAGCATTTTAATGCCGAAAAATCTTCTGAAATCATTTTTACTTCCGGAACTACTCATAGCATTAATTTGATTGCTAACGGTTTTGCTTCAGAATTAAAGAAGGGAGACGAAGTTCTGGTTTCTGACTTGGAGCACCATTCCAATATTGTGCCGTGGCAAATGCTGTGCGAGAGAACCGGCGCGGTTCTTAAGGTTATTCCTATGAATGAAGATGGGGAGTTACAGCTAAATAAATATAAGGAACTGCTTTCTCCCAACACGAAATTGGTGTTTGTAAATCATGTGTCCAATGCTTTAGGCACTGTAAATCCGATTAAAAAAATCATCGATTTTGCCCATGAAGCAGGCGCAGCGGTATTAATAGATGGCGCACAGGCCGCGCCGCATATAAAGGCTGATGTGCAGGAACTCGATGCCGACTTTTACGTGGTTTCTGCTCATAAAATGTGTGGACCCACGGGAGTGGGAATACTTTACGGAAAAGAAAAATGGCTTCAGAAACTTCCTCCTTATCAGGGTGGAGGTGAAATGATTGCCACGGTTACTTTTGAAAAAACCACTTATGCCGAACTTCCGCACAAATTTGAAGCCGGCACACCCAACATCTGCGGAGGTATCGCTTTTGGAGCGGCGCTGGATTATATGAACGCAATTGGTTTTGATCGTATAGCTGCTTACGAACAGGAACTTTTGGAATATGCCACTTCCGAATTATTGAAAATAGAGGGTCTTAGAATTTATGGCACCGCGAAAGAAAAAACTTCGGTGATCTCCTTCAATATAAATGGCATACATCCTTACGATATTGGAACAATTATCGATAAATTAGGGATCGCCGTCAGAACCGGTCATCATTGTGCCCAACCTGTAATGGATTTCTTTAAAATCCCTGGTACAGTTCGCGCCAGTTTTTCTTTCTACAACACCAAAGAAGAAATAGACCGTCTGGTAAGTGCGGTTAAAAAAGCCAAAACCATGTTGGAATAGTAGGCTAAACCGGCCTGCCTTTCTGCAAATAACATTGGTTAAAGCTATCATAACATTAACGCAAAGTATTGAATAGCCGCGAAGGTTATTGTAATTTTGCTTAAAATCGTAACAATGACAATTCAAGAAAAACAAGAGGAAATAGTAGACGAATTTTCTATGTTCGAAGACTGGATGCAGCGATATGAATATATGATAGAACTCGGTAAATCGCTTCCTCTAATTGATGAAAAATATAAAACCGAGGATAATCTTATAAAAGGTTGCCAGAGCAAAGTTTGGGTTCATGCCGAATTAAACGACGACAAACTAATTTTTACAGCCGATAGCGATGCGATTATAACCAAAGGAATTGTCGCGATTTTAATACGTGCTTTTTCGAATCAGCATCCCTCCGAAATTTTAGAGGCCGACACTCATTTTATTGATGAAATAGGCTTAAAAGAACATCTTTCTCCTACCAGAGCCAATGGGCTGGTAAGTATGATCAAGCAGTTAAAAATGTATGCGATTGCGTACCAAACCCAATTAGAATAATATGGAAACCCAGGAAATAGACACGCAGGAATTAGGGGAAAAAATAGTAAAGGTTTTAAAAACCATTTACGATCCTGAAATTCCGGTAGATATATATGAATTAGGACTTATTTACGACGTTTTTGTAAATGAAGATCAGGATGTAAAAATCTTGATGACTTTTACCACTCCCAACTGTCCTGTAGCCGAATCGCTCCCTATGGAAGTAGAAGAAAAAATCAAGTCCCTCGATCTGGTAAAAGATTGCGAGGTGGAAATAACTTTCGATCCACCTTGGAGCCAGGATTTAATGAGTGAAGAAGCAAAACTGGAACTTGGTCTTTTATAAACCGAAATGGCAGAAGAAATTATAAATCGGGTAGCGAACAGTAAACTGGTTACTTTTAATCTTGAAGATTATTATCCGGTTGGGGAACGTGTTATTTTTGATATAAAAGACTGGCTCCTGGAAGGGTTTGTTCTTCGTGAAAAAATCTTTCGCGAAAATGCAGCAGCACATGATTGGAGCCTTTATCAGGATAAATATGTCGCCCTCACCTGTTCTTCAGATGCTATTATTCCTGCCTGGGCTTTTATGTTGTTAAGCACTTATTTACAACCTTTTGCCAAAACAGTAGTCATTGGTGACTTGGAAACTCTGGAAACCATTTTGTATTCTGAAATTATAAATCAACTGGACATCACTGAACTGAAAGACAAATCTGTAATTCTAAAAGGCTGCTCCAGAAAACCTGTTCCAAAAAACGCGTACGTACTTGCTATTCAAAAACTGCAGCCGGTAGTAAAAAGCCTGATGTATGGCGAAGCCTGCTCCTCGGTACCTTTGTTTAAGAATAAAAAAACTATTTAGAATGAAGAAATTATTATTTGTACCAATTCTGTTTTTAACTGCTATAAATCTATCTGCGCAAACCAAGAAAGATTCGGTTCCCCCTAATGGCTGGAATACAGACGGTTCCATTCAATTGCTTTTTAATCAGTCCGCTTTCAATAAAGAATGGACCGGCGGTGGAACTTCCAGCATTGCAGGAAACCTCACCTTAAATTACCAATTCGATTACCGTATGGATAAATTTACCTGGAACAATAAACTTCTGGGAAACTACGGATTAACCAAAGTAAATGGTGATAATTTCGCAAGAAAGACCAGCGACAGATTGGAATTTAATTCCATTGCCGGAAAAGAAATTAATAATTCCCGATGGTATTATTCCTGGTTTTTAAACTTTAGAACCCAGTTCGCCAAAGGTTATGAATTTACAACCGATCCTGTTACAGGAGAAAAAATAAGAACCGAAACCACTCATTTTTTATCCCCTGGATATCTACAAACCGGCCCCGGCATGATGTGGAAAAAGAATGAAAATCTATATTTTAATTTTGCTCCTGCAACTGCACGTCTCATTTTTGTTGATAACGCCTTTACTTCAGGGCCCGATTATGTACATGGCGATTACTACGGTGTAGATAAAGGAAAATCTATGCGATTCGAATTGGGCGCCTCTCTTTCAGGATATGCTAAATTTGATCTTTTAGAGAATGTTTCTATGGAAAACACCATCAGTTTCTATTCCAATTACCTCGATAAACCGGGCAATATAGACATCGATTATCTGGCAGAACTGGATATGGGCATCAATAAATATCTTTCGGCCAACCTGCTTTTCCAGGCAATTTACGATGACAACGCGGTAGCTGCTTTCCAGATTCGGGAAGTATTTGGACTGGGGATAAATTATAAGTTTTAAAATTCCGATTTTTTTCCTCGGAAGTTAAACTTTTGTTGAAAAACTCACTGTTTTAGCTGTATTACATTCAAATATGTAATTTTGTACTATGCTCGAAAAAACCGATCTTTCTTATGAAAAAGTTGTCCTAATAGGTATTGTAACCCAATTTCAGGATGAAGATAAGCTGGAAGAATATCTTGATGAACTCGAATTTCTTACCTACACTGCTGGAGGTGAAGTAATAAAACGCTTCTCCCAAAAAATGGATGTACCCAATCCCAAAACTTTTATAGGCTCCGGAAAAATCCTTGATGTAAAACATTTTATTGAGGAGCACGAGGTAGGAACTGCTATTTTTGATGATGAACTTTCACCGGCTCAACAAAAAAACATTGAAAAAATCCTGAATTGTAAAGTTCTGGACCGAAC
>JBAVQO010000346.1:0-2294 GCA_049694135.1 Gillisia sp.
ACATTAAGATTTCTTTCTCCATTCTTTACATAAACGACCAGGCTCTAATATTCTGCTTTTCAGCAACATGAATTTCTTTTGGCTGCAGTACGGATATAAAAAATTTTGCTATTTCAACAGATTAAGAAGCTTTTAACCTTGTACGCCAAAGTTTTGTTAAACGTTAAATTCTGAGCACGAAATGTGAAAGAGACTCGTTTTCTTTGAATAACCCAAATTTATTTGAACCTAAAAAAAGGTAAAAATTTAAACATTATAATGATGAAAAAAACGTTATTAATTACCGTCTTGTCTGCAGCGATGTTTACATCTTGTGTATCTAAAAAGAAGTATGTAGAGTCGCAAAATGAACTCTCACAGACTAAAAGTCAGTTACAAAAAACAGAAGTAGAAAAAGAACAAGCTCAGGACAAACTAAATGCCATTCAGGCAAGGGTTGAAGAATACAACGCGAAAATCAATTCCTTAAAAGAGTCCAATGATTCCAAATACGACATGAATGACTTAACAGTCATGTCCAATAATTCCAAAGAAAAAATGAGAGAAACTCTCAAAAAAGTGGATCCGGAAAAATTGGCCAATGCAAAAACACTCGAAGATTCTATCAATCTTGCCGTGTCTTATAATCTGAAAAAATCGATCTCGAAAGATTCAGAAAGCGATGATGTAGACATTAATGTGGACAAAACAGTTGTGATGATTAATGTTTCAGATAAACTACTTTTTAACAGTGGTAGCTATCACGTAAGCAGTAAAGCTCATGATCTGCTTCAGAAACTGGCGGATGTGATTAATTCTGAACCCAGTATGGAAGTGATGGTTGAAGGAAATACAGATTCACAAACTATAGTGCCCGGATCCTATCTTCAGGATAACTGGGATTTAAGTGTGCGTCGTGCCACTGCCATTGTAAGAATCCTTCAGGACAAATATAATGTGGATCCGAGCAAATTAATTGCTGCCGGACGAAGTAGCTACGATCCTTTGGTAGATAATGATACCAAAGAAAATCGAGCCAAAAATCGCAGAACCAAAATCGTTATTATTCCTAATCTCGATAAGTTTTTCGCTCTGTTAGAATCCAATGACAGTAAATAGAAGAACATTATAAGTAAAAAAAGCGGGACCAAAATGTCCCGTTTTTTTTATTTAAAAATTCTGCTATACGGCAGAAAGTATATCTATTTTTTGAATTTTGGGCTCTTCGGAAAGCAAATCCGGTGCCTTTTCCATAAGAGTAGCGGCAATAGTTCCATTTAAATGCGCTTCTCTGCCCTCTTCATTTTCGAAAGTATCAAAGATCCCAAAAGTTGACGGATCGATCTTAAAAGAATACCAGGTGATTGTTTTTTCCTCTCTTCTGGCAAGATCTACAGCTCCTTTAATAAAATTTGCGACTTCAATTTCTTTCCCTTCTTTGGCCTTTAAAGTGGCCAATAATCCTAGATTTTTCATTTTTATTACTGTTAATATAGATTTATTATCAAGTTTTATAAAAGTACAGTAAGTTGTTGACTTTCAAAAAAGAATAACATTCACTTAGGATTTCAGGGCATTTAACCCTTTTATTCTTTAAATTTTGATAAATATTGCTGAAGAGAATATTTTCCGCCCCCGGCTACTAAGAGAGTAAGAAATATTAACAGGTAAACGACTGCCAGTTCTTTTATATTGAATGGATCTGCGCCATGGGCTTTAAATATAGCGACCAGCATAGTCACGATCAGGGGAATGCTGGCCCACCGGGTAGCCAATCCCAAAAAAAGCAGAATGGCACAAACCACTTCAGCAAAGACTGCCAGAGCCAGAGAAACCGAGGCTCCCAGCCCCAAAAAATCAAGAAAATGAATCTCGTCGCCACTTAATAACAGCAGTAATTTAGGAATTCCGTGGGTAAGCATTAACAGCGCAATACCGATACGCAAAATTAGCAGGCCCATGTGGATATTCTCAAATTTACTGCGGGGAGAGGTTTCGTTGTCCATTTTTTTTAACCGAAGATAAAATTTTTTTGAAATTAAAAAGTAAAAACCTTTAAAAATGAATTGTTTAGAACCACGAATTTAATACTCGATGTCTAAAATTTTAAGCAGTTGTTCCTCGCCTGCAATAAATGCCTTTACTTCTTCTCCCTTTTTTTTTCCTGTTAATGCACGGGCAATAGGTGCTACAAAAGCGATTTTATGTTGTTTTATATCGGCTTCATCTACTCCTACCAGCTGGAATCTCCCTGAAACAGTATTTTTTCTGTCCTTCATCCGGCAAAAGTTCACAATGGCGCCAAACCTCACTTC
>JBAVQO010000347.1:0-6497 GCA_049694135.1 Gillisia sp.
CCCAAGATACTGTCCCAATCCAAAACTCTTTACGTGCTTGTTCCAGGCATCTATCCCTTCTTGTGCGGTGGGATATTTATCGATAACTCTCTTATAAACCGTTGCAAAATAAGTATTGCAGGATTCAGCAATTCCCATGATCATCGATAATCGGCCATGAGCTTCATGGCAAGCCATAAGTCTACGACCATTGTAATAATAGCCGCCCTGGCAATTTACAACCTCATCTGTGTCTATAACATTTTCCTGAAGGGCAATAAGAGCGTTTAATGTTTTAAAGGGAGAACCAGGTGGATATTGCGCCTGTAACCCTCTGTCGTATAAAGGTTTAGAAATCGTATCGTAATAAAGTTTTGTGAAATTGGCAGACCTTTTTCTACCCACAAGTAAGGCAGGATCGTAACTTGGAGCAGTCACCAGCGAAAGGATTTCTCCGGTACCGGGTTCAATTGCCACAATTCCACCATGCTTATGTTTCATTAATTTTTCACCGTAGGCCTGTAGAGTTTCATCTATAGTAATGGTAAGATCCTTGCCTTTTTTGGGAAGAGTATCAAATATTCCTCCTTTATAAGGGCCCATATCACGGTTAAATCTGTCTTTCTGAATATATTTTACTCCCTTAATGCCGCGTAAAAGATCTTCATATTGTCCTTCCACACCTTGTTTCCCAATAAGATCTCCTGAAATGTAATACGGATTTTTTTCGATGATCTTATTGTTTACTTCAGCAATATAACCCAGCACATTGGCTGCATGCTTTGTCTGATAATCTCGTAGCGAACGTTTCTGAATATAAAAACCTTCATAATTGCGCATTTTTTCCTGAAGATAGGCGTATTCCGATTTAGTGAGCTGCGGAATAATGATGGAGGGTAACCAGGGAGAATAAACTTTTGCCCGATCCAGTTTCTGAACAAGATCTTCTTTAGAAATATGAATAATTTTACAGAATTCTGCGGTATCGAAAGCTTTCACATTTCGCGGAATAGCCATGACATCATAAGAAGGCTGGTTAGAGACCAGTAATTTTCCGTTCCTGTCGAAAATATATCCTCTTTGCGGATAATCGTACACTACTTTTATGGCATTATCTTCAGATAATCTTACAAAAGAGGTATCAACCACCTGTAAATAGAAGAGCCGGGCAATAAATATTACGCCGGTGGTTATTATAACTATGTAAAGCAATAAGCGTCTCATCGCCTTTTGGGTTTAAAAAGTGTAAGACTTATAAGGATAAGCAAAATGGTAAAAATTGATGAAAAAATGGTCTTTTTCAGAATTAATAAGATATGTGAAAAATCGAATACTTCCAAAGTAAACATGATAAAGTGCTGAACAATAACCAGAATCATTATGTAGCTTAATCTCGCGCCATAAGGAGTGCTGGAAAGCTTAATGGTTTGATAATCATAACTAACACCAAAAGAAAATCTCAGGAGATATGGTCGTAAATAAGCGATACATAAACAGGCCGCAGCATTGATTCCGCCGCTATCCTGGAAGGTATCAATAGTTATACCCAATAGGAATGCCATAAATAAAAACAGGGATTGCGAAGTGTTAAAAGGATACAGTACAAGAAAGAGCACATAAAGATAGGGATTTACATAGCCCATGAAATTTATGTGATTAAGAAGCAGGACCTGCAATAAAACAAGTACTATAAACCGAATGCTATTTGAAACTATTTCATTATTCATCGATTTCCTCCAGCTCCTTTACCTCTTTTTTATCCTTATTTTCAATTACATACACATACCCGATATCTGTCATATCGTTGAACAATCTTATGTTTATAGTGTAATAACTTTCATTCTCATCCAATTTAAAATCGGTAATACTGCCTATTGGGATTCCTTTAGGGAAAATAAGCGATCTTCCTCCGGTTATTATGGTGTCTCCCTTTTTAAGAGGAGCCAGTCGCGGTACATCTACCAGTTGCACAATATTGGGATCTTTGCCGTTCCAGATAAGCGAACCGAAGTGATTGGATTTCTTTAACTGCGCATTGATTTTGGACTGACTGTTAAGAATTGAAATCACCCGCGAATAATGTGGGGAAACTTTATCTACAATTCCCACGATACCGTGGCTGGTTATCACACCATGTTCGGCATCGATTCCCGCTTTTTTTCCGCGGTCCAGCGTGATATAATTATCGGTTTTTGAATAGTTATTGTTTATAACCTTGGCCGTTCTAAATACATATACGCCACTGTAAGCGCTGGAATCGATCCTGTTTTCCAGGGCAGAGGTATCTGGAATGTTGGCAATTAAATTTCGGAGTTGCTTATTTTCATCTAAAAGCCGCTGATTGTAATCATCCAGATGAAAATAGGTTTGGATATGGTTGGCTTTGCTATAAATACCACCGGTAACGAAATTGGCAGAACTTATAAATTTGCTTTTATGATAACTGTGGGTTTGGATAGTTAAAAAAAAAGAAAGACTTAGCAGCAACAGGAATAAGATGTTATTCTTATTGCGGATAAGAAAATTAAATATCTGCTGCATAAGTCAGTTCCTACTTTATCAAAATTCCCTTGTATCGGCTTAAGGTTTTTAGGCAAATTCCGGTTCCACGAACTACGGCACGCAAAGGATCTTCAGCAATATAAACAGGAAGATCGGTTTTTAGTGATAATCTTTTATCCAGCCCGCGCAGCATAGAACCTCCTCCGGCAAGGTAAATCCCGGTATTATAAATATCGGCGGCAAGTTCCGGGGGAGTTTGTGAAAGGGTTTCCATAACCGCATCTTCAATCCGAAGAATAGATTTATCCAGGGCTTTGGCGATTTCACGATAGGAAATCTGCACCTGTTTTGGCTTTCCGGTAAGTAAATCACGTCCCTGAACACTCATTTCTTCTGGTGGAACTTCAAGATCTTCGGTAGCAGCTCCTATTTGAATTTTTATTTTTTCAGCAGTACGTTCCCCAACATAGAGATTGTGCTGGGTTCGCATATAATAAACAATATCGTTGGTAAAAACATCCCCGGCAATTTTGATGGATTTGTCGCATACGATACCTCCCAAAGCAATAACAGCTATTTCGGTGGTTCCGCCTCCTATGTCTACGATCATGTTTCCTTTGGGCTGCATGATATCCACGCCAATCCCTATCGCCGCAGCCATAGGTTCGTGAATAAGATATACTTCCTTACCGTTCACCCTTTCTGCACTTTCCTTAACGGCGCGCATTTCTACCTCGGTAATTCCCGAAGGGATACAAATCACCATTCTAAGCGCGGGAGTAAACATTTTCTTTTTCAGGGCGGGTATTTCCTTTATGAACATGCTTATCATTTTCTCGCTGGCATCAAAATCTGCAATTACACCGTCTTTAAGAGGGCGAATGGTTTTAATGTTTTCGTGGGTTTTTCCCTGCATCATGGCAGCTTCTTTCCCGACGGCAATAATTTTTCCGGTTGTACGATCCCGGGCAACAATAGAAGGACTGTCTACCACAACCTTATCGTTGTGTATTACCAGCGTATTTGCGGTTCCTAAATCTATTGCTATTTCTTCAATGAGAAAATCAAAAAATCCCATAGTATGATTGTTGAGGTTAGGTAAATGTAATGAATTTAATGTTTAAAATGTCTTGTTCCGGTCATCACCATGGACATATTATTCTGGTTGCAATAATCTATGCTTAATTGGTCTTTTATGGATCCGCCGGGTTGTATTACGGCGGTTATTCCTGCATTTCCTGCAATTTCCACACAGTCGGGAAACGGAAAAAACGCATCGCTGGCCATCACGGCGCCCTGAAGATTGAAATTGAAGGATAGGGCTTTATCTATACTTTGTCGCAGGGCGTCTACCCGCGATGTCTGTCCCGTTCCGCTTGCCAGTAATTGTTTGTTTTTTGCTAAAACGATGGTATTGGATTTGGTATGCTTGCAAATTTTAGAAGCAAAAATCAAATCATTTAACTCCTCGTTACCGGGTTTATTGTTGGTGGATAACGTTAAATTTGCTGCGCTGTCTGTTAGACTATCCCTATCCTGTACCAGTACTCCGTTAAGACAGGTGCGTACTATTTTTTTAGGAAGTTCTGTTTCTTTCTGAATAAGAATAATGCGATTTTTTTTCCCTTTTAAACCAGCCAACGCTTCTTCAGAAAAGGAAGGGGCGATCACTACTTCGCAGAATAATTTATGTATCTCTTCGGCAGTGGCTTTATCGATTTGCGTGTTGCTTATCAGGATTCCGCCAAAAGCCGAAACAGGATCTCCCGCCAGTGCATCTTTGTAAGCCTGCAAAATAGTGTCTCTTTGCGCCAGACCACAGGCATTATTGTGTTTTAAAATAGCGAAGGTGGGCGGATCGTTTTTAAATTCATTCATCAAATTTACCGCGGCATCTACATCCAGCAAATTGTTGTAAGAAAGTTCCTTCCCGTGCAGCTGCTCGAAAATGGCTTCAAAATCTCCAAAAAAGGTTCCTTTCTGGTGTGGATTTTCGCCATATCTCAATTCTTTTCCTTTTGAAAAGCTCTGTTTGAAACTATCTTCTTCGGAATTAAAAAAGTTAAAAATTTCGGTATCATAATGCGAAGAAATATTGAAGGCTCTAGCAGCAAAATATTTGCGATCGGCCAGCGAAAATTCTCCGTTTTTTTCTTTCAGCAACTCCAGGAATTTAGCGTAATCGCCTACGGAAGGAACACAAACCACTTCTTTAAAATTCTTGGCAGCGGCGCGAATAAGCGAAATGCCTCCAATATCTATTTTTTCAATAATGTCTTCTTCGGAAGCACCCGAAGCCACGGTTTTTTCAAACGGATAAAGATCTACAATCACGACATCGATCTGCGGAATATCGAATTCTTTCATTTCGGCAACGTCCTTTTCATTTTCGCCGCGATTCAAAATACCTCCAAATACTTTTGGGTGGAGAGTTTTAACTCTTCCTCCTAAAATTGAGGGATACGAGGTAACATCTTCTACAGGAATTACAGAAATGCCCAGCTCTTTAATAAATTTTTCGGTGCCTCCGGTAGAATAAATGGTGAATCCCAGCTCATTTAATTTCTTTACAATGGGGGAAAGTCCTTCTTTATTAAATACTGAAATAAGGGCCGATTTCGCCGATTTTAAGTCGCTCATTACGTTGGGTTTGTTCGAGTTGCAAAAGTAATTAAATAGCTATAATATCTAAAGTTCTAAAGTTTTATTTCAGAAAAAAAATGTAACGAAAATATCATCGTGGCGTCTTATCTTTAAATCGCGTAAAATCCAGGTTTTTACTATGCTAATTTATCTTAGGGTTCTTAAAGAAAGTTTCAATTTTGCTATAAATGCATTGCGCAATAATAAGTTGCGCACTTTTCTTTCCTTGCTGGGTGTAACCATCGGTATTTTTTCAATTATCGCCGTCCTGGCTGCAGTAGATTCCTTAGATCGTGAAATTCGAGGCAGTTTAAGCTCCTTGGATAACAGTACCATCATTCTAATGCGTTTTTCTTTTGGCCCTTCAGATATTCCCCGATGGAAAAGGGAACAGTTTCCCGATATGAGCTATGATGAGTATCAATATCTTAGCCGTAATTTACCCAATCTTGCTGCGGCGAGTTTTGTGATGAATGTACCCAGAGAGTCCATAAAAAATGGTGACAAAACCGTGTCTGATGTAGAAATTGGAGCCACCACCAGTGAATATTATGACATTGAAGCCCTGCAAATTGCTGAAGGTCGTTTTTTTAATGAAGCCGAATCGGTAAGTGGTTCACCGGTTATCATTTTGGGAAGTGAAATTGCCGAAAACCTTTTTCCATCCACCGACCCCATGGGCAAACAGGTGCGGATGTATGGCCGCAGATTTACGGTGATAGGAATTCTAAAAAAGGAAGGGGCCAGTTTCCTGGGTAATTCTAAAGATGGAGCGGTTTTTATTCCTGTGAATGTGGTCAGGCGAATTTATGGCGATAATAACAAAGCTGTTTTTCCACAAATAGTTATAAAACCAGATAGTGATGTAGATACTCCCGAATTTATAGCGACTATAAAACAAAAGCTTCGCACTTTCAGGGGATTAAAACCTGATGAAATCGATAACTTTTTCGTGAATCAGTTAGCAGGATTTTCTGATTTTATAGATAATATTACCGGGAAAATGAATTTAATAGGCCTTATCATCAGCGGATTCTCTCTGTTGGTGGGGGGTTTTGGAATTGCCAACATCATGTTTGTGAGCGTGAAAGAGCGTACCAACATCATTGGTATTCAGAAATCTTTGGGGGCCAAGAATAAATTTATCTTGTTTCAGTTTTTGTTCGAAGCTGTTATTCTCGCCGTAATTGGAGGATTGGTGGGCCTTTTTCTTGTATGGATCGTTTCTATTATTGCCTCTCAGTTCACCGGCACTTTTGAGTTTGTGCTTTCCCCGTGGAATATGTTCCTGGGCACCGCGGTTTCAGCTGTAATAGGCCTTATTTCAGGTATAATTCCTGCTATCTCGGCTTCTAAACTCGATCCCGTGGAGG
>JBAVQO010000348.1:0-5461 GCA_049694135.1 Gillisia sp.
GTGCAGAGGTGAACTTAGATGAAGACGATCTTAAAAAAATAGCCGGTCTGGATAAACATTTTCGATATGTAACCGGAGAATTTTTTGTGACAGAAGGAAATTCGTATGAAGATATTTACGACGAGAAAAAGTGATTTCTAGAGGAATCAAGAAAAAAGCCCTGAAAGTTTTCACTTTCAGGGCTTTTTTTATGAGTAACAGCAAATTTATTTTGCAATATTTACTGCTCTTGTTTCCCTGATTACGGTGACTTTTACCTGCCCGGGATACGTCATATCTGTTTGAATCTTTTGAGAAATTTCAAAAGAAAGGTTCGCGGCTTTATCGTCATTCACTTTTTCACTTTCCACGATTACCCGAAGTTCCCGCCCTGCCTGTATGGCGTAGGCTTTTTTAACCCCTCCAAATCCGAAGGCGATATCTTCAAGATCTTTCAGTCTCTGAATATAAGAATCCAGTACCTGCCTTCTAGCGCCCGGCCTTGCCCCGCTAATGGCATCGCAAACCTGAACGATAGGCGATAAAAGGGAATTCATTTCTATTTCATCGTGGTGAGCACCAATGGCGTTGCATACTTCAGGTTTTTCGCCATATTTTTCTGCCCATTGCATTCCTAAAATCGCGTGAGGCACTTCGGTCTCGGTATCCGGCACTTTACCAATATCGTGGAGTAAACCGGCACGTTTTGCCAATTTTGGGTTTAAACCTAATTCCGCTGCCATAACTCCGCACAACTTGGCGACTTCGCGCGAGTGGTGTAATAAATTTTGACCGTAAGAAGAACGATATTTCATTCTACCCACCGTTTTGATCAATTCCGGATGTAAACCATGGATACCAAGATCTATTACAGTTCTTTTACCGATATCGATGATTTCTTCATCGATTTGCTTCCTTGTTTTTTTAACTACCTCTTCAATTCGGGCCGGATGAATTCTTCCGTCGGTTACAAGTTTATGAAGAGAAAGCCTTGCCACTTCCCTCCTAACCGTATCAAAACAAGAAAGTATAATGGCTTCAGGAGTATCGTCTACAATAATTTCTACACCGGTAGCGGCCTCGATAGCTCGAATATTTCTTCCTTCGCGGCCTATGATTCTTCCTTTAACATCATCGCTTTCAAGATTGAAAACCGAAACGCAGTTTTCTATGGCTTCTTCTGTACCTATACGCTGAATGGTATTGATGATTATCTTTTTCGCTTCCTGCTGGGCGGTCATTTTGGCTTCTTCAATGGTATCCTGAATAATTGCCATGGCATCGGCTTTGGCTGTATCTTTTAAAGATTCTGTAAGTTGCGACTTGGCTTCTTCAGCAGAAAGCCCGGAAATAACTTCCAGTTGCTGTACGGTACTGGAATGAAGTTTATCGATCTCCTGTTGCTTTTTCTCCAGATATTCATTTCTGGCATCGTAATCTTTTATTTTGTCCTCCAGGTCCTTATTTAAATGCTTGTTTTTAGCAAGTTCGCTGGAAACCTGAGATTCCTTATCTCTAATCCTTTTTTCGGCATCTCCTATCTTCTTGTCACGGCCCAGAATAACTTTTTCATGTTCAGATTTAAGTTCAATAAATTTTTCTTTGGCCTGTAAAATTTTGTCTTTTTTGATGCTCTCACCTTCAGTCTTTGCCTCCCGAAGTATGGAAGCGGCCGTCTTTTTTGCTCCCTTTACAATTCGCGAAGCGTTCTTTTTCTCCAGAAATTTTGCAATACCGAATCCTATCGCTATCGCTATAATTGCTGTAACTATTATAATTATTATTGTATCCATATGGTTAAGTTATATATATAAAAAAAGCCTGTATTAGCTCAGATTTTGTATAAACTCCTTAAAATCAAGTTTAGGGCTAACAAGCTGATCAAGTATCCGCTCAAAGACGGCTCGCTTTTACAACTTAAACTCACCCTTTTTAAAGAATCCGTGTTGAGTTTATCAAAAATAAAATCACTAATACAGGCAGTAAACCTTTGTGCTATTTAAAAGAACTATGTAGCTAAATGCTGTTGCAGCAATTCGTTTAGAGAATTTAGTTTCTCTTCTGCTTTCTGCACCTCGCTATCTTTATCTAATGTTTTTTGTTCTGTTTGGGCGGCAAATTGCAAGGCACACATGGCCAACACATCCTGCTTATCCCTAACTGCGTAACTTTGCTCAAATTGCTTGATCATAGCTTCAATTTTCTTTGCAGCCTTGCGCAAACCTTCTTCCTGGCTGGCCTGGATAGTCAAAGGATACACCCTATCTGCAATAGACAATTTTATTTTTAGCTTATCCGACATTTATTCCTATTCTGATAATTGAACGATGCATTGATCAATTTCCCTTATCAAGCTGTTTATCTTGAGTTTCGTTTCCTTTTTGTAATCGTTACTGCCTAGCATTGCGTTGGCGGCTTTTAATGTTTGAATCCGGTGTTCAGAATCTTCAATAGCTTCAGCTAACCGCTCATTCTCTTTTTTCAGGTGTTGTAATTCTTCCTGAGACGATTGATGCGATTGCTTAAGTACCTCATACCTATGAAGCAACTTGCTAATCCTGTTTTCCAGATTATCAACTATTCCAGTTAAATCACTCATAAAAGCTCAACGTGCTACTTATTCCTACAAAGTTAACATACCAACTGAAATTTCCCAATACTTTTATATGTATTTTGTTTCTGTCTTTAATTTACATAATATACAGCAACCCAAACCTTTAATTTTCAGTAAAACTTTAATTATATTTATGCCTCCAAAAAACTTCCTTTTTAAACTGCTATGAAGAAACTTTTGCCCTGCATTTTTTGCCTTTTTTTTATAAATTCATTTGCCCAAAATTCAATTCCGCAGGATTATTTCAGAAATCCGCTGGAAATAACTCCTATTCTTGCGGGCACCTTTGCAGAGCTTAGACCCAATCATTTTCATGGCGGCCTCGATATCAAGACTGAACAGCGGGAAGGTCTTAATGTACATGCTGCGGCAGACGGGTATGTAAGTCGGATTAAAATTCAGCATTACGGCTACGGAAAAGCTCTGTACATCCAACATCCAAACGGATATACCACTGTGTACGGACATTTACAGAAATTTGCACCCGAAATTGAAGCCTATGTGAAGAAGCATCAGTATGAAAAAGAGAGCTATGAGATCGAGCTTTTTCCGGGGCCAGATGAATTAAAAGTGAACAAGGGAGATATAGTGGCTTTGAGCGGGGAAACCGGCGGTGCGGCAGGGCCGCATCTTCATTTTGAAATAAGAGACGGAAAACAACGCCCTATGAATCCGCAGCTCTTCGGAATAAAGATCAAGGATTCTGAAAAACCTACCATTTATAGTCTTTTTGCTTATCCTATGGATGAAGATTCACAGGTGAACGGCTCTTCAGAAAGGCAGGAAGTAAAATTGATTCCCCTTGCGGATGGTTCTTTTAAAACTCCGGAAATAGACGCATGTGGAAACGTAGGATTCGGAATTTCCACCATAGATCAATTAGACGGTGCAGCCAATCATAATGGAATCTACGAAATTGCCACCAGCGTAAACGGAGATACCCTTTTTAAAATGGATATGAACCGATTTTCCTTTGCCGAGTCGCGCAGGGTAAATCAGCTTATAGATTATGAATACTATAGCGAACACAACAAAAGGATTACCCGATTATTTGTAAAACCCGGGAATCCGCTCAGTGTTTATGATGAAGTGAGCAATGGCGGAGTCATAAATGTAAAGGACAGCCTGGATTATTTATTTAAAATAAGAGTTGCTGATTTCGCCGGTAATGAAAGGGTGATTCGAATACCCATCAAAGGAAAATATATCGCGGACATCAGTCCAAAAAAAGTGGATACTACAGATTATTATGTAAAAAGCGATCAGGCATTCTCGGCAGAAGGAAACGGAATGGATGTTTATATTCCAAAAGGGGCTCTTTATGAAGACACTTTTCTGGATATAGCTTTTAAAGGGGACACCCTGCATTTACACAAGGATATTGTGCCCATTCAACATAATATTACGGTTGGTTTTGATGTAAGTAAATACAAACCTGAAGACCGGGAAAAGTTATTTATAGCAAGACTTGGTTATAAAGGCCGCCCTATTTATTCTGACACCTATAAAAAAGGTGACCGTTTTACCTCAGGAATCCGGACCTTCGGAGATTATACCCTGGTGGCCGATATTACCCCGCCGGATATTACTCCTGTGAATTTTAAAGACGGACAATGGATTTCGGGCAACAGCATCCTGAAATTAAAGATATCTGATGATCTTTCAGGAATAAACAGCTACCGCGCAACCGTGAACGGGAAATTTGTTTTGATGGAATACGAGTATAAAAACAATACTCTTACCCACGACTTTAGCGATGGAGTGGTAACCGATACGGAAAATCATTTGAAAGTAATTGTAACAGATAATGTTGGCAACAGCAGTACTTACGAGGCTACTTTTTACCGGAAGCAATGATAGAGGTTTATGATCATAAAAAACTTAAAACCAATGGGTTATTCTTCAATGAATCCTTTTAATTCCTGAACCACATAATCTATTTCATCTTTTGTGTTGTAATGCGAAAGAGAAAATCGCAACGAGGGTTTTTTAAGATCTTCTTCAGAAAGAAAAGCGCTAAGCACATGCGAGCCCTTATCGCTTCCGCTCTGGCAGGCACTTCCTTTAGAACAGGCAATTCCTTTAAGATCTAACTGAAACAACAACATTAAAGCTTTTTCCGGAGAAACAGGTAAACACACATTTACTACCGTATAGGTGCTTTTCTCGAGATCTCCGCTATTCCCATTGAATTTTATTCCGGGAATTTCTGCTTTTAGTTTTTCAATAAAGTATTTTTTAAGACCCATAATATATTCCCGATCTTCCTCCAGATGCTCATAAGCCAGCTTTAAAGACTCTTCGAGACCTACAATGTTATGCACGCTCTCTGTTCCCGCACGATGACCACGCTCCTGCTCTCCTCCAAAAATAAGGGGTTTTAATCCGCTGTGTTTGCGCACAAAGGCAAAACCAACTCCCTTTGGTCCGTGGAATTTATGAGCACTAACCGCAGTAAAATCAACAGGTATTTTGCTTAGATCGAGATTAAAATGTCCTATCGACTGCACCGTATCGCAGTGAAAAAGCGCGTTGTACTTTTTACATATTTCACCTGCTTTTTGAATATCTAAAAGATTGCCGATTTCATTATTTACATGCATCAGGCTCACGAGCGTTTTTTCTTCAGAAGAATTCAGCTTTTGTTCCAAGTCTTCAAGGCTTACCTGCCCATTCTGGTCTACTTTTACATAAACTACTTCAATATCAAAACAATCCTTCAATTGATTGACGGTATATAAAACTGCGTGATGTTCGATGGGAGAAGTTATTATTCGTCGCACACCTAAATCCCGTACAGCCGAATTTAAAGCAAGATTATCGGCTTCTGTTCCTCCACTGGTAAAAATAATTTCCGAAGCGGCAACG
>JBAVQO010000349.1:0-5674 GCA_049694135.1 Gillisia sp.
ATTGAACAGTTGCTCCAACCGATTTCCCTATCCAGTTACGCTGACTTTCTTTTAGACTTTCACTCCAGTCGATGGTTTCCAGGCCTTTAAGAAGTCGTTCTGCAAAAGCGGAAATTCGCATACTCCACTGAGTCATTTTTTTTCGAACCACGGGATAGCCTCCACGTTCAGAAACGCCGTTTACAATCTCATCATTCGCCAGCACTGTTCCCAGCTGCGGGCACCAGTTTACTTCGGTTTCCGCAAGGTAGGTAAGGCGATATTTCAGAAGGATTTTCTCCTGTTCATCTCCGGTAAAAGCACTCCATTCTGAAGCGGTAAATACTTCAATATCATCATCGCAAGCCGCGTTTACTGCTGAATTTCCTTCGGAAGAAAATATTTCTTCAAGCTCTGTTATTGCTCGGGATTTATTTTCTTCATAATCGTACCAGGATTCAAAAAGCTGAATAAAAATCCATTGCGTCCATTTGTAATATTCGGGATTACTTGTGCGAACTTCGCGACTCCAATCAAATGAAAACCCAATCTGGTCCAGTTGTTCGCGATATCTATTGATGTTTTCTTCGGTAGTTAACGCGGGATGTTGCCCTGTTTGAATAGCATACTGCTCGGCAGGCAGGCCAAAACTGTCATATCCCTGCGGATGCAATACATTAAAACCTTTATGGCGTTTGTAGCGGGCATAGATATCACTGGCGATATATCCCAGCGGATGTCCTACGTGTAATCCCGCCCCCGAAGGATACGGAAACATATCCAACACGTAATATTTGGGTTTAAGGTTCTCTCCTCCTGTGGAAGGATTGGGAGAGGCTGCTTTAAAGGTTTTATTTTCTGCCCAATATTTCTGCCATTTGGCCTCTATCTCGTTAAAATGGTAACTCATTCGTGGAAATTATTGAATCGCCGATAATTCAGCTTTAATTATCTGTTGCTGCGTACATAAAACACAGGATTTGCGCAAAAATACATTTAATGTACGAAAGTGAAAAGTTTGCACGTTTTAAAAGAAAGGGAATCATTAACTTTATTATTTTTACACAAAATTTGTCGCCACTCTATGAGTTCATCTTTTGAAAAGTATCAAAAACGACGTTTAATCTCCTCTTATTTTTCGGTAGTAATAAGTATTTCGCTGGTACTGTTTTTATTAGGATTGTTGGGATTGCTGGTGCTGAACACCAAGAAAGTTGCCGATCATTTTAAAGAGCAGATCGCCCTTACGGTCTATTTTAAAGACAACGCCAAAGATGTAGAGATGGAACAGCTCAAAAAAAGCCTGGCCCTGGCAGACTATACAAAATCCAGCACCTTTGTTTCTAAAGAAGAGGCCGCGAAAGAACAGCAAAAGGAAATAGGAGAGAATTTTATGGATTTTCTGGGATACAACCCTTTACAGAATTCCATAGATGTTCATATGAAAGCCGATTATGTTTCGGAAGAACAGATAGATAAAATCGCCAAAGATCTTACTTCTAAATCTTTTGTAGATGACGTGGTGTACGATAAACCACTGATTTCCTTACTGAACGACAATGTGAAAAAAATAAGTTTTTGGATCCTGATAGTGAGCGCCATTTTTACTTTTATCGCCGTTCTGCTCATTAACAGCTCCATTCGTCTTTCGGTATATTCCAAAAGATTTATCATAAAAACCATGCAGATGGTGGGCGCGACCAAAGGTTTTATTCGCAGACCCTTTATCTGGCAGAGTGTAAAATTGGGTATTATTGGAGCCGTTGTAGCTCTGGCAGGAATGGCAATTGTGCTGTATTACCTAAATAAAAGCTTTCCGGAACTGGAACTTCTAAAAGATATTGGTATTTTATCGGCCTTGTTTATCGGTGTTTTTCTAACAGGAATTTTTATCACCTGGTTAAGTACATTTTTCGCGACCTCAAGATTTTTAAACCTGAAAACAGACGAACTTTATTATTGAAAAAAAGCGGTAAGCAATAAGCTTTAGGCTCTAGGTTTTAAGCCTTAAGGTAAAACTAATTTGCCACGAATGCACGAATAATTATTTAAACCTGTTATGACTAATATTCTTTATAAAGAGGAAAGTTATCAAATCTTAGGAGCTTTATTTGAAGTGCATAATAATTTAGGAGGTGGATTTTTAGAATCGGTTTATTCTGAAGCAATTCAGTATGAATTTCGGGATAGAGGAATTCCTTTTGAAAAAGAGAAAAAATACAGAGTTAAGTATAAAGAAAATTTTTTATCGCAGTTTTATTTCGCAGACTTTATAGTTTTTGATAAGATAATTCTGGAAATAAAATCGGTGGCAGCTCTTAATGATACGCATATAGCACAGTGTATCAATTATCTGAAAATATCAAAAAATAAATTAGCTATTTTAGTTAATTTCGAAGCCGATAGATTAATGCATCAACGAATAATATTATAAAAATATTCGTGCATTCGTGGCATAAAAAGTAAATAATGAAAAACAAAAAACCTTATCACAAACAGGATCTTAACTTCGTTTTCGGGAAGAGAAATTACACCTTTATGTTTATAGGTCTTGCTGTTATCGCCCTGGGATTTATTTTAATGTCGGGCGGCGGAAGCGACAATCCCAATGTTTTTAATCCCGATATCTATAGTTTCCGAAGAATTCGTTTAGCTCCCGCTATGGTGTTGATTGGCTTCGGAATAGAAATTTATGCCATTTTGGTAAATCCCAACAAACAATAAATGGATTATTTACAGGCAACTGTTCTTGGAATTATTGAAGGTTTAACTGAATATTTACCGGTTTCTTCTACGGGGCATATGATCATCGCTTCTTCCTTTTTCGGGATTGCAGACGAGGCCTTTACAAAACTCTTTACCATTGTAATTCAATTCGGAACCATTTTATCGGTGGTGGTTTTATACTGGAAACGCTTTTTCCAGAGTATGGATTTTTACTACAAACTTTTTGTGGCTTTTTTACCGGCGGTAGTTTTAGGATTGCTTTTTAATGATGTGATCGACGAACTGCTCGCAAGTCCTTTAATTGTAGCCAGCATGCTTGTTTTAGGCGGGATTATTTTGCTGAAGGTAGACGACTGGTTTAAATCTTCTTCTGAAGAACGTATAAGTTATTTAACCGCCCTAAAAATTGGATTTTTTCAGTGTCTGGCGATGGTGCCGGGAGTATCCCGAAGCGGAGCCACAATTGTTGGTGGAATGAGTCAGAAACTTTCGAGAACCACCGCGGCCGAATTCTCTTTTTTCCTGGCTGTCCCCACCATGTTTGGTGCAACGGTTAAAAAAAGTTACGATTACTACCAGGCCGGATTTACCTTAAATTCTGAACAAATAAACCTGATAATTATTGGTAATATTGTAGGTTTTTTGGTAGCGATCATCGCCATAAAATCTTTTATAGATTATTTAAGCAAACACGGCTTTAAACTTTTTGGCTATTATCGAATTATTTTCGGGGCATTTATACTTTTCTGGCACTTTTTTGTTCATCCCTTAACCATTTCTTAAAATACCTTCTGGAGGTTATTTTCAGCGGAATATTGGCTAACTTTACAAAATGGATGCACGTATCAACAAAATAATAATCGATTTTTTAAAACCCTTTTCTCCTAATGAGATTGGAGTTTTCGGGTCGTATGCACGTGGAGAAATGACCGAAGAAAGCGATATAGATATTTTATACAGCAGTAATAAAAATTTCAGTTTATTAGATTTAGCAAAAATTAAACTGGACCTGGAAGAAAAACTAAAATGCAGTGTAGATTTCGTTTCAAAAAAAGGATTGAACAAATGGATAAAACCTTATATTTTGAATGATCTTAAGATTATTTATTCAGATGGTAAAGAATAATTTCGTCTACATAAAACAAATTTTAGATTACATTTCCGATATCGAAGATTTTACCCGTAATATTCAGGAAGAAAAATTTTTAAATAACAAACTGGTTCAATTTGCGGTTATTAGATGCTACGAAGTTATTGGAGAAGCGGTGAAGAAAATAGATCCGGATTTCAGAAAAAAATATGACCAGGTTCCGTGGAAGTACATTGCCGGATTAAGAGATATATTAATTCATAATTACGAAGGTGTAAACCCCGCCTCGGTTTGGGAAACTACTATAAAAGATCTTCCTATATTTAAAGCTCAACTTCTTCAAATTCGCGCGGATGAATCCTGAAAAATTTACTGCCGAAGATTTTAAAGAAGGCCAAATCCTTCTTTTTGATAAACCTTTAAACTGGACTTCTTTTCAGCTGGTAAATAAAGTGCGATGGCTAATTCGTAAAAATTGCAATATAAAGAAGATAAAAGTTGGTCACGCGGGCACTTTAGATCCTTTAGCGACCGGACTTTTAGTGATTTGTACCGGAAAATTCACCAAAAGAATTGAAGAATTGCAGGGGCAGGAAAAGGAATATACCGGAATTTTTACCCTCGGCGCGACTACTCCTTCTTATGATCTCGAAACCGAAGTTGATCACCATTTTCCTGTCGAGCATATTTCAGAAGAAAAAATCAGAGAAACCACCGGTAAATTCTTGGGAGAAATTCAGCAGCAACCACCGGTTTTTTCAGCATTAAAAAAAGACGGGAAACGGCTTTACGAGTATGCCCGAAGCGGTGAAGAGGTTAAAATAAACTTTCGTAACGTTAACATTTCAGAATTTGAAATTACCACAATAAATTTCCCCGAAATAGAATTTAGAGTAGTGTGCAGCAAAGGTACCTATATTCGAAGCCTCGCTCACGATTTTGGAAGAGCTTTAGATAGCGGAGCATATCTCTCGAATTTAAGAAGAACCCGAATTGGAGACTTTAAAATTGAAAATGCACATACAATAGAATCTTTTCAAAATTTATTACCTTAATCCAGACTAAACTTAGCCGGCCGCAGTTTTCATGATATGGATTTTTTTGACCGACATAAAGCTCTTATTATTACCATCCTGATTTTCGCGGTGCTTTTCCTTAGTTTGTATAATCTTAATCTTTCCAATAACAATCGAAAAACCGAGGAAATGTTGGTCAACCTGGAAAGTCTTAAACAGGAAGAAGCAGCCAAAGAAAAGGCGACGGAAGAATTAAAACAAGACCAGGAAAAACCCTCTAAACCTATACAAACTCACCACGCCTTCAACGAAAATGAAGCGGCCAGGGAAGAAAATTTCAATAAACAACTAGATAAAATTTTTCAGAAAAACAGCGCGGCACAAAAAGAAACTTCTCCCGAGAAAAGTGAAGCTGAAGCCGGAAATTTCGCAACCTCTGCAGCAAAAAAGAAAGAAATTCAGAAAAAATCTACCGGCAACAATTCTTCCAATAAAACTTCAATTAAAAAAGGAAGCATGCGTAACAGCTCCATATCGTTTTCGCTGCGGGATCGAACTGCTGTCGATATTCCGAATCCTGTTTACACCTGCGATGTGGCCGGAAAGGTGGTGGTAAATATTACCGTAAATGCCGAAGGAGTAGTTTTAACAACTTCAATAAATAAAGCCAGTTCCAATACCACAAACGAATGTCTGTTAGAAAATGCCCAAATGTATGCATCGCAGGCAAGGTTTAGCAGTTTTCCCGGCAGGGCTTCGCAAATAGGAACCATCACTTATTATTTTGAACCTTAACTCTATAAAATGGACGAATTAAAACGTTGTGGCTGGTGTGTTGGAGATGCTTTGTATGAAGCTTATC
>JBAVQO010000350.1:0-2411 GCA_049694135.1 Gillisia sp.
GAAGAGTACATCATGGAAGAAGCAATTGGTTCTAAGATCGCCGATTATTTAATAAAACCGGTAAACCCTAACCAGATTTTATTAAGCCTGAAAAAAAATCTTGATAATTCAAGGCTGGTGACAGAAAAAACTACTTCTAATTACCAGCAAGAATTTAGAAAGATAGCAATGGATATGAGTTCTGTGAACAGTTTTGAAGGCTGGGCAGATTTATACAAAAGACTTATTTATTGGGAACTTCAGCTTGAAAATATCGAAGACAGCGGCATGTTCGAGATTCTGGAGTCACAGAAACTGGAAGCAAACAACCAGTTTTGTAAGTTCATAGATAAAAATTATCCAAAATGGTTTTCAGGAGAAGAAGAATCTCCGGTTATGTCGCACACCTTGTTCAAGAACAAAATAGTTCCGCAGATAAATAAGAAGCAGCCCACATTACTAATAGTGGTGGATAATTTAAGATATGACCAGTGGAAATCTTTTGAACCTATTATAAATAACTATTACAAAAAGGAACAGGAATCCACCTATTTCAGCATTCTTCCTACTGCCACGCAGTACGCCAGGAATGCTATTTTCTCTGGACTAATGCCGAGTGACATGGAAAAGCTGCACCCCAATTACTGGCTTAATGATACCGATGAAGGAGGAAAAAATATGTTTGAGGCAGAATTTCTTGCTGCGCAGTTAAAGCGCCTGGGACTAAATATCAAACACGAATATCATAAAATCTCCAGTTTAAAGGCCGGCAAAAAGCTGGTAGAAAATTTCAAGACTCAAAAAGAAAATGATCTTACGGTAGTTGTTTACAATTTTGTGGATATGCTGTCGCATTCTAAAACAGAGATGGAAGTTATCAAAGAATTAGCTTCTAACGATAAATCCTACAGATCTCTTACCCAAAGCTGGTTTAAGAATTCTCCTTTACTGGAAATTATACAGCAGGCACAACAGCTAGGATTCAAATTGATTGTGACCACCGACCACGGAACCATTAATGTCAAAACTCCTTCAAAGGTAATCGGAGATAAAAACACAAGTCTGAATCTTAGATACAAAACCGGTAAAAGTCTTACCTACGAAGAAAAAGATGTTCTGGCTGCCAAAAACCCATCAAAAATTCATCTTCCTACTATTAATATGAGTAGCTCGTTTATTTTTGCAAAAGGCGATATGTTCTTTGCCTATCCGAACAATTATAATTATTATGTGAATTATTTTCGTAATACCTATCAGCATGGAGGAGTCTCCATGGAAGAAATGATTGTTCCCTTTGTAACCCTTTCACCAAGATAAAACAGAAGGTTTCAGCTAAATTAGCGACATCTCAAAAGGTGTAAAATACACGCAATTGATTTCTGGAAATTTTAAACTAAACTCCAGGAGAGATTTTAGTTCTTTTTACACCTTCTGAAGTTGCTTTTTCAAGAAGAGAAAAAATAACAATTTGTAGGAAAATACCTTCTTTTTATCTGACACCCAGATAGTTAAGTCTCTACAAATCATTACACCTATTCCTTTTAATAGATTTATTACGTATCTTTACCGAGCCTTAAATTGAATTTTAATGACATTAACCTACGAACTGTCAGAAATTGATAGTATTGCTATGCAGTTACTTTCCCAGGTAAAAAGCAAAACAATATTATTCTACGGAGAGATGGGAGCGGGTAAAACCACTCTTATCAAAGCGCTTGTAAAAGCGTTAGGGGCTCCAGACCCCGCATCCAGCCCGACTTTCTCGCTGGTTAACGAATATCAGTCCAATGAGGGCAGCATTTTTCATTTCGATTTTTATAGGATCGAAAACGAAAAAGAGGCACTGGATATGGGAATCGAAGAATATCTGAATTCCGATTCCTGGAAATTGATCGAGTGGCCACAAAAAATTGAAAATTTATTAGATGAAAATGTCCAAAAACTGGAGGTTTTCACCCATTCTGGTCACTCCAGAATGTTAAAGTTTTGTTAATTATTAAAAATGGCGGCAGATATCCTGCCTGTTGTTAACTGTAAGAATTTAATTACATTTTATGCTTATGCGAAAGGTGCTATAATAGAAAATTAGAACTTAACCGAAAATTGTTGATTTTTACCTTATTTTTGAAAAGAAAAATATTCAAAGATATAGGTGAATATTGCCCAAAAAAAAGGTGCAAAGGTACGAATAATGTGCTTTCTATAAGCGTTTTATATTGTTTTAGGTTTGTTTCAGAAATCAAATAGAAACGAACACTTAAACATTATATTATGAAAATTAAAGCTATACTTTTTGCCGCTGCTATCTTTGGAGCAAGTTTTTTTGTAACTTCAACAAATAATAACAGCCATAATGACTCAATTCAAAAACAAGCCGTTGATAAAACAACCATCAGGATTCCTGCTGGCGGGTAGTATAATCGCCTTTGCGA
>JBAVQO010000351.1:0-1531 GCA_049694135.1 Gillisia sp.
CGTATAGGGCTTCGGATATTTATGATAAAAATAAGCCTCATAATTCAATTTCAGAATACAATCCTCAACAACGTGTACACCCAATAACCTTTAGCAATCGCTTTCTCGTTTCGGCTCTCTCTGTGCCCTACCTGTTTACGCTTCAATTACCGATTCCATTACTATGGCTCTATAAAAACGATTGGTTACCAACTGCCGAAAATTATGAAGAACCATTAAATGATAACAGTAAATTAACTGCAATTATATCATGTGAAAACTTAGCTGATAAATGCCCTTATTTTGACGATGCATAGCAACGTTTATATAGGACGGCTTTAGGCAGGTTTTAGAATGTCGGTAAATGCGTGGCTAAAAAAGATTGCTTAGATGCTTTGATTTGATAGCGAGATTGTATCGGCCTTTTTCTGTAAGTGAATATTCTTTTCCATGAGAAGGATCAAAAGAATAAGAAGAAATCAATTCTGCCCTGGTCAGCTCATCAAAACCTTCCTGTACTTGTATTTCGCTGAAAGGAAGTGTACGTATGATAAATTTTTCCCACAACTCTGTAGTATCGTTGCTAATATAAAGTTCTAAAATATTAACCGCGATTTCAGAGAAATTATCTATCAATGATGTCTGAGGAAGCAATTTAATTATATTTTTGTACTTATTTATAGTTTCTTTTAAAATTATATTTTCATCATTTAACTCTTTTATTTTTTGTTTAAGGAGCTCATTACTTTCGCCTAAAGCATCATTATTATTCTTAAGCTTAACAATATCCTGGTCTTGTAGTTCATATGCGTGTTTGAGCAAGTCGAAATGGGAGTCATCAAGAACTTTTCCTTTAATGGTGCCAAGTATATTTATAATCTCCATTTTCTGTCCTTCAAATAGTTAATTTAAAAACAAAACCCCTCCTCTCTGTATGAGAAACGGGGTTCAACATCATCACATATGCTCTCCCTTTGTTTAAGATTAAAGCAACTATTTTGAAATCTTATATTTTTTTTTGCAGATTCGAACAAAATTGTCAAGAATATTACCAAGGTTGCTACATTGTCACAGATAAATCTTTGCAATTGACATCGCTCATTATAATTGAGATAAATCACTTATAATTCCAACCTAATACAAAAGGAGCACCTACCTATGACCCTTACAAAAATTCAGATCGTAGAATCCATCCAGAATCAGACAGGTTTTCCCAAGAACAAATCATCAGAAATTGTAGAAACCCTTTTAGAGATCATCAAAAGAACTCTGGCCTCAGGCGAGGATGTGCTGATCTCCGGGTTTGGTAAGTTTTGTGTAAATGAAAAGAAGGAACGTAAAGGCCGGAATCCGGCTACCGGCGAAGCTATGATGCTGGCACCGAGGAAGGTGGCTACGTTTAAGTGCTCTGGGACATTGAGGGGCAGGATTAATGGGCAATAACCGTGTGATTTATGCAACAGTAGGGTAAAATATCATGTGGTCCTTCCTTGATAAAATCCCCTATTCGGTTCTCATTGTGTTTTCGATCATTATGATCCTTCTTCCTTTT
>JBAVQO010000352.1:0-2114 GCA_049694135.1 Gillisia sp.
TGCCCAGTCTGCATTTCTTCCGTTGGGTGGATCAATTGAAGGATGCGGACTTTGAAGTCTTCTGGTTCGATGTCACCGGAGCAGGAAACTTTATTGATAGAATCAGTTGGGTACATCAGATTACCGATTGGAAACTAAGATGGGATTTTCCGGGGCGAACGTTTTTAAAGAAAAAAAAACCGGGGCTCTATAACAGGATAGAAAAGTTGAATGAAAGAAATACAGGCAAAATTTTTGAAAGGGAGCTTAAGAGAATCAAACCTGATATTGTACACAGCTTTGCTCTGTACGTTTCCTGCACTCCAATTATTTCTGTTATGGAAAAGTATCCCGGTCTAAAATGGATCTTGAGTACCTGGGGAAGCGATCTTTTCTATTTTCAGAATAGCAATAGATACTTAAAAGATATTCAGCGGGTGTTGCCCCGGATTGATTTCCTGTTTACTGACTGCAGAAGAGATTATGAACTGGCTAAAAAATATGGTTTTCAGGGAAAGTTTCTGGGAGTTTTTCCCGGTGGCGGAGGTTATGATTTAGAAAAGATGAATTCGTTAAAGATTCCTTTTGAGGAAAGGAGTCTAATTTTGATCAAAGGATACCAGGGAAGATCCGGGAGAGCTATTCCTGTTTTGGAAGCCGTTGGCTATCTAAGGGAAGAACTAAAGTGTTACAAAATAGTCATTTTTGGAGCAGATAAAGAAACAAAGGATTACGTTGAAGAAAATAGTTTTCGCGCCTGGCCCAATATTGAAGTGCAGGGGAAAATTCCGCAAGAACAGTTATGGGAGTTGATGGGACAGGCAAAGGTATACGTCGGTAACAGCAATTCTGATGGCATTCCAAATACGCTACTGGAGGCTCTTTGTTTGGATGCGTTCCCTGTACAATCCAATCCGGGGCGAGTAACGGAAGAAATTATTCAGCATCGAGTGAATGGTATTTTAATTGGGGACTGCGAGGATAGAACAGAAATCATGGAGGCTATTAAAGAGGCACTGAACACAGTTAGTTTATCAACCGGCCTTTCTGCGAATTCGGAATTTAAACAGAGCCTGGACTACGATGGCTTAAGAAGAAGGGTGATTTCGAGATACACTCAGGCCCTTGGGATATCTACGGATAATAAAAAATTTATGCCGGATGACTAAAACTATTCGTCTCTTCTGGTGGAGCGAAACCAGGATTCAGAAAAAGCAGAAGGAAAATTACGGAGATTTGCTGGGGAAATACCTGGTGGAAAAGATCTCCGGCAAAAAGGTAGCGTTTGCATGGCCGAAAAAATGGAGCTATAAAGATTGGTTTGCCCCTGTTTATGTGACAGTGGGAAGTATTCTTACACATGTCAACAAGAAGTGCGTGGTGTGGGGGAGTGGCATTATCAGCAATTCTCTACCTGTGAAAAGTGCCACTTTTCTTGCTGTCCGTGGTCCCAGGACCAGGGAATTTTTGATTGAGAAAGGTTATGCCGTGCCGGAAGTTTATGGAGATCCCGCACTCTTGCTCCCGAACTACTACTTTCCCAAGATTGAAAAGAAGTACAGGTTTGGAGTTATTCCGCATTATAATGATTACGAGTTGGTGAAAAGTTGGTTTCGGGAAAGAGAGGACGTACTTCTGATAGATCTGATGACCAATGATGTTGAGACCACAACAGATAAAATTCTAAGCTGTGAAAAAATAGTTTCCTCTTCCCTGCACGGTATAATAGTAGGGCATACCTATGGCATTCCTGCGGTTTGGCAAAAGTTCTCCGGCAAAGTTTTTGGCGATGATATAAAATACCGGGATTACCTGGAATCTGTAGAGCTGCCCTTCTATGCACCGGAAATAAGAAACAATACCTATTCTGCGGAGGAACTGGAAAAGTTATTCCATAACTATCCTGTTTTGCCAAAAAAAGAAAAACTCGAAGAGTTGAGAAAGAATCTTATGGAAGTTTGTCCATTTTAAATCTGAAATAGAGCTGTTCATGACCTTAAAGTTGAGAAGCAAAAATATTCTATTCAAGCTCTTAGAGAGACTTCCTGCTAAGACAGGATCTACAATTTATCATAACCTGCAGAAATTATGGTCAGGAGATAAAATCCTACAGAAAATTGAAAGCACCCACGGCT
>JBAVQO010000353.1:0-2637 GCA_049694135.1 Gillisia sp.
GTTGAACACACTGCATAACCGGTCATACCTCCCTTTTATAAGTCTTTATCAATTCCAACTATTGAAAATGTATTAGCAACAAAAAAAGGAAACAGCGAAGGCACTATGGGAAGTAAATCAAAAAGGAATCTTATGAAATCGTACAAAAACATCCAAAAGGAAGCGGCACCACAAAAATCAAAAAAAGTAAACGCTCTGGATATAATAAGTAAATCTGTTAAAAATATTTTAAACGCAACCTATCTGAAGGGTTCAGATAGCCTATTAATTAATCTTTAATTCTTCTATTATGAGTACTTTAAAAAATCATGTACAGTTAATCGGAAATGTTGGACAGGAACCAACCATCACCAACCTTGAAAGCGGTAAAAAGGTAGCCCGTTTTTCAATCGCTACTAACGAGCATTACAAAAATTCCAATGGCGAAAAAGTGCAATCCACGGACTGGCATACCGTAGTAGCCTGGGGCAAGACTGCCGAAATTATCGAAAATTATGTCGGTAAAGGAAAAGAAATCGCCATTTCGGGAAAACTCAGCACCCGTACCTATACTCCCGATGACGGAAGAGAACGCTATGTAACCGAAGTGGAAGCCAGGGAAATTCTCCTCCTTGGTAGTAAAAATGACAATTAAATTTAAAAAAATGAAGAGGGCGTTCCCGTGGAAAGTAGCGCCCTCTTTAATTATTAACCCTTTAAATAAGCTAATAATGAAAAGCAAAGTTAATGAAATCGCCATACGTTACAGCGGCTGCTTAAAAGGAAATTCACTTCCTAAAATAACCGGCTCACAAAGTGCTGCCGATTTGGCTTTTAGCCAATGGAATAAAGATACCATTGAATTGCATGAAAGCTTCAAAGTTCTTTTGCTGAACAATGCCAATAAAGTAAAAGGTATCTATGAACTTTCAAATGGAGGAATTACAGGTACCTTAGTAGATATCCGAATTCTTTTCGCAGTTCTATTGAAAAGTTTGACGACCGCAGTTATTCTGCTGCACAACCATCCCAGCGGTACCCTGAAACCCAGTGAAGCGGATAAGAACCTGACCCGTAAAATAAGCAATGCCGGCGAACTTCTTGATATCAAAGTGCTGGATCACCTGATCCTTTCCCCTGAAGGTACCTATTTCAGTTTTGCAGATAACGGACTCCTCTAAAAAATGAGTTGTAAATTTTCTATTTCGTTTTACAAAAAGGCCTTTGAATTTTCAAAGGCTTTTTCCTTTCATTTGAGAAAAAATCACTAAATTTATTTCGCTGACAATCAGCATTCAAATACATGTAGGTTTATCCAATTTCAGACTTTCGCTGATAACCCTATCCATCAAAAATAATATAAACAGGAAATTACTTCCCTGAAGGCACAAGGCTCCGGATGAGCCGGATGTACGGAATTTTGTTCGCCCCCGGCGAACGAAAAGGAGTAGCAAGAGGGTAACACGCGCTGCGATGTTAGACACTTCTTTATTTGTTTAAAACACTGTTACACAATGTTTTAAGACAGCCAATCACTCCGTTCGTTCTTCAGGTTTGCGACAAATGCCCTTCGGTCGCACATTTTTAGGGAGTAATTTGCCACAAATCAGCGAATTATGGAACCATTTATTAGCATCCGGTTTAAAAAGAAAACAGCAAAACAGTTTCAGGAATTTTCCAGGAAAAACTTCAAGTCTCACACGGAAGCCCTGGCGACTATGCTTGATTTTTTCTTCTATAATGAGATCTCTCCTAAGGAAAGATTGGGACCTACCGGAAGAACCATAGAAGCCTCCCTAAAAAAACGTATCAACGCGGTTATTGCCATTATACGAGATATCGAAAAAACCCAGACGAAACCCACACTGGGCATGATCGCCTCTCTTTTTCAAGCGGATGAACCTGAAAAGAAACCGCTGATCCTGGAGAAGAAATTTTTGCAAGAAAAGAAGGGGGTTGCTTTTCGTGAAAAACAAAATGAAAGTAGCCAACGCTAAAATTCTACGTCATGTATATAACAATCACACCACAAAAACTGGGAAATAATTACTCTCAAAGTGCAGCGGAATTTGTCAGCTATTTGGAAAAGGAAAATCTGGGCAGGGAACCGGAGGCCCTTGAACATTTTTTTAATCAGTATTCCGAAGATATACCAGCCGAACAAGTGATAACCGACATTGATGGAAACGGGGCTAAACTTAAAAAGACTGAACCGAAATTCTATTCCATTACGGTCAGCCCCTCCCAATATGAACTCAATCGACTACAAAACTGTAATCAGGATCTAAAAAAATATACTCGCGAACTGATGAAGGAATACGTCGCAGCTTTTAACCGTGAAATCAATGGAAGACCCGTGCACATCGATGACATTAAATATTACGCTAAAATTGAGCACCAAAGATATTTTAAGGGGACAGACCGGCAAATAAGGGAAAACCAACCCTATGCTACTAAGATTCTACAGCTAAAAACGGAAATAAGAAAGATCGAAGAAGGAAGGGGGGAAGGGGATAGTAGGAAAATGAAGAGAGAAATCAACCGATTAGAACGTCAAGCCCCACACCAACTGGATGGTAAAAGAATTGTTCAGGGCACGGCCAAGGCCGGGAACCAAAGTCATATCCATATCATCGTCAGCCGAAAGGATGCTTCCAA
>JBAVQO010000354.1:0-6997 GCA_049694135.1 Gillisia sp.
ATATAAACATTGCTGCCAAACCCAACATCAAGTTGACTTCTACCAGAATTAACTGTGTTAAATAACGGCATCATCGTGGGATTTAATCTATCGTCTGATCCTTTAATTTCAGCAATATTATAATAACTTAGGCTAGTAGAAAAACTCAGTAATTTTGAAACTTTTACTGCACCCCAGGCAACCGCATCAAATCTATTTCCCAAAGTATAGTTTTCGCTGTTCTCTCCAATTCTAAATTTGTATTTAGGTTGGAAGCCCCAGGACAAGACATTTGATTGCCCTAAGTAAGTGACCCCAAAAAATGGATCAAAAGTGCCACTTCCCAATTGCATTGGGTAGGCGAGTACAGCATCCTCCATCACAGGAGTATCATCTTTCTCAGAGATACTTCCAACGGGCAAGGAAACACCAACAATACCGTGAACAGATTGTCTATTCGCATTAACAAATTTCAATAGGCCCGAGAGAGAAATATCCCCAAATCCAGAAGATTCTGTTGTAAAACCGGAACCCATTTTAGACCTTACATCCATCTTATTCGAGATATAATTAGCCATTGCCATTAAGGTTAGATGATCGGAGATTGCATACATACCGCCTAACATATGCATATCCATTTGCATTTTTTGAGGTGACGCCATATAATTGGCAAAAACTGCGTCATTTCCTATTTCATCAGAAGAATGTAACATACCTTCCATAGACATATGCATAAAACGATAAGAAAACATTACTTCTCCTTTATGGTGATAATGATCGCCCATTATTGAAATTGGGGAATGACCATCAGGCCTTCCCGAACTCCATAAATCCTGTGCTTTTATTGAATTTATGCACAAGAAGATTAGTCCCATAAACGGGATTATTTTTTTCATTTTGAAAATTTTTAAATTAATAATTCTATAAAACCCGGATAAAAATTTTATAGCTGTGGAGGAGGAACTTGAGGTTTAAATTCGAGACTTTCTAATGAATTGCTTTTTGAGAATATTCTATCTCTCAACTTTACAACAAAGAAATTTGCTATTAATTCATCAATACGTTCGAAATATACCGGAAAAGGCTTATATCGAAAAGTGGACGATTCATTTTTCGGAGAATTTAGAGGATTAGCACTCTTGGAAAGCTTTTTCATCAGATAGCACTTCCCATTACAATGCATCTCTGGTTTATCTTTATTCACACAAAGCACATTAGCAATGTAATTATAGTTAAGCAAGTATTCATAAACCGGTAGAATAGGTCTAATCAGACTGCTTAAAAATAAAGAGAGTGTAATGATACTAACCCAAAACCTCATTTGATCAAATTTCACTGCAAAGATAAATTTGATTTTTATAATAAGGCTAATAGCAGTAAAAATTATAGCGTCGTCCCGGTTAAAAAATGCAGTTAAATACAAAGAAAATAATTAGCTGAATCAACAAACAAAATCATTAAACCCACAAGTTCACGTCACCTACTCCCACCACTTGAGCAATTCGAAACAGATGATGAAAATTACGGGTTTAGTCGAAAAATTGTAAGAAAAAGAGCTGTTTCTTTCAGCAGACAAAAATTAATTAAATGTGACAAAAATCACATTTCGCCTGGAAGATCTATCGTATTTTTACGATAATAGATATGAAAAGAAGTTTAGAGCATATAGAATACAAGGAAGATACCGCGACTTTGGCAAAATTTGCTAAAGCTTTAGGACATCCCACTCGTATTGCCATTTTGAAGCATCTTGAAAATCGATCCTGTTGTTTTACTGGAGAATTAGTAGATGTATTGCCCATTTCCCAATCAACAGTTTCACAGCATTTAAAAGAATTGAAAAATGCAGGTTTAATTCAGGGCGAATTAAAACCGCCAAAAATAAAATACTGCATCAATAAAGAAAATTGGAAGATTGCAAAAGACTTATTTCAACAATTTTTCGATTGAATTTTTTTTATAATCTATCGCCTATTGGCGATAAACAATTTCACCGATTATGAGTATAGTAATTAAAATATTAGGGACAGGTTGTCCAAAATGCCAAGCAATGACTGGTGTGGTAAAAGATGTAATTTCGGCTAACCAGATTGATGCCTCTATTGAAAAAATTGAGGATATAAAGGAAATTATGAAGTTCAACGTGATGACCACACCTGCTTTAGTTATAGATGATGTTGTTACGATAAAAGGTAGAGTGCCTTCAAAAGATGAAGTATTGGCTCTTTTAAAATAAATAAAATCGACTATGATGGACCAAACCAACGCATCATCGATTTCAAACTACAATGCAGAAACCTTGACCAAACCTACCGGCTTTTTATTGAGTTCGTTTGCTACAGGTGCTATTAACACTATAAACGATGTTTGATTGGGTACAGAACATAGCGGATTGGCTGGTCTATGATGTCTTGAATTTGAGTAAAGGGCAACATTTGGCAGATGCCCTGAACTTCTTTATCTATGATACCACAAAGATTTTAATCCTACTCTTTGTCGTTATTTTTTTTATGGGAATAGTCAATAGTTACTTTCCCATAGATAAGGTTAAAAATTATCTTTCACGACATAAATTGTACGGAATGGAATACCTTATGGCAAGTCTGTTTGGGGTGGTAACGCCTTTTTGTTCTTGTTCGTCAGTTCCATTGTTTATCGGATTTGTGAGAGGCGGAATACCCTTAGGTGTAACCTTTTCATTTTTAATTACTTCACCTTTAGTCAATGAAGTTGCAATTGGACTTTTTGTGGGCTTGTTCGGATTAAAAACGACCTTTATTTATGTGGTGAGTGGTGTGTTATTGGGCACAATATCCGGCATTATACTTCAAAAATTGAAATTAGAAGGATATCTAACTCCGTGGGTAAAAGAAGTGTTGGAGAATGCTCAAAGGGAGCAGGATCAATTTCAAGCAGAAAACCAAACCTTTAAACAACGTTTGCCCATAATTTGGGCAGAAGTTTTCAAAATTCTCAAGGGTGTCATTCCTTATGTTGTAGTGGGTATCGCAATTGGTGGGTTGATGCACGGTTATATTCCTGAGGGTTTTTTTGAGAAGTATATGAACAAAGACAACCTCTTTGCCGTTCCTATTGCTACCATTTTGGCGGTACCAATGTATTCCAACGCATCAGGCATACTTCCAGTAGTTCAAGTATTGGTCGCCAAAGGTATTCCCTTAGGAACTGCAATCGCATTTATGATGGGAGTTGTTGGTCTTTCTTTACCGGAAGCAATGCTCTTAAAAAAAGTCATGACGTTAAAGCTTATTGCCATTTTTTTTAGTGTTGTAACACTTTGCATCATCATCTCAGGATATTTATTCAACATCTTATTGTAACTCATAAATAAAATCAAAATGAAATAAATAAAAATGCGGATAGTCCTAACCATATTGATTGGCATACACGGAATAATCCATTTATTCGGATTTTTCAAAGCATTCGGTATATCCAAATTTGTTGCGATTTCACAACCAATTTCAAAAACTAACGGAATATTGTGGTTCTTTTCATTTCTGCTTTTTGCTATAACAATTATTTTAATGCTTGTTCATTCAAATTATTGGTGGGTATGCGGTTTTTTGGCTGTGATCATTTCTCAGGTGTTGATTTTCAATTATTGGACTGATACGAAATTTGCTACAGTAGCCAATGTAATTATATTATTGGCGACCATCATTGGGTATACGAGTTTCAACTTTAACCATAAAATCCAAAGAGAAAGAATAGCTCTGTTTGAAAATTCCCAGCTCAAATATCAAAAGACTATTACCGAAAAAGCATTACTTGATTTACCACCAATTGTTCAAAAATGGTTGACGAATAGCGGAATAATCGGAAAGCGATGGATTTCTAATGTCTATTTAGTCCAGGAACTTCAGCTGAAAATGAAACCCGAACAAACATCTTGGAACAATGGTAGGGCAGAACAATATTTTACTATTGAACCTCCGGCATTCAATTGGAACATCAATACTCAAATGAACTCAATATTGACCATAGTAGGTAGAGACAAATTTGAAGACGGTAAAGGCGAAATGATAATTAAACTTCTATCACTTATTCCAGTTGCAAACGCAAAAAATGATGAAAAGGTAAACCAAGCAACTTTGCAGCGCTATTTGGCGGAAATCGTTTGGTTTCCTACAGCTTCCCTGAGTCAATACATAAAATGGGATGCTATAGACGAACATTTTGCTAAAGCGACCATGGAATATAAAGGAACTAAAGGTTCAGGCGAATTTCACTTTGATAAAGACGGAAATTTTAAAAAATTTGTAGCCATGCGCTATCAAAATTCCAATGATACCCAACCTACCCAATGGACTGTGACTGCGACCAAAACCGATAAAAGGAATGGAATTAAAATACCTATTGAGTGCGAAGCCAGTTGGGAATTAGAAAATGGCAAGTGGACTTGGTTAAAACTAAAGATTACGGACATTCAATATAACGTGAAAGAAATGCCAGTAGCTAAAAATGTATATATAAAATAGGCGGAATTCAGTAAACTCGTGGTTTTCGAGTCATATCAATTTTATGCTTAACCAAAAGTTTAGTGTCTCCAAATCGCGTACTTTTCATAAATTAACCGTTGGTCCTAATCCAAAAAAAGGCTACTGAAAAAGAAAAAACAACCAAAGCAGTTGAGTGTATAAATATAAGTAATCTTTTTTACCAATTTTTAGTAATTTCAAAAAGCCAATTTACTTTAATAAACACCACCTTATGAAATTCATTAAATTTTTTTTTATTGTTTTAACAGGTATCTTTTTGCATTCTTGTACTGCAGAAGACGAAATTCCTACAAGTGGCGAAAATTCTTTTTTTGCCCGTTTGGATGGAGAAAAATATATACCTAAAAATATCCACCGTTTTCCTTCTGGTTCCCAATACGGTCTAAACGCCTTTAAAAGAGATGGTGCCTGGTATATAAGGGTCGATAATAGAACCGATAAAAATATTTATATATTGATAGATGGTGTTGAGCAACCAGGAAATTATTTGATTCAAAATGTAGATCTGGAATATCCGAACCAAATACCTATAGTGAGACCTACATCTGTAATTATTGCTAACCCGGGTTTGATATTCTACCTTACAAAAGAAGAAGTGAGTCCGCAATATATAAAAATAACCAAAGTGCAGGATAGCCTAATAATAGGAGAATTTCAAAAAATTACTCTTACTGATCCTGAGAATCCTCATAAAAAAGCATTCCTTACCGAGGGAAAATTTAATATTAATCTTACAACTCTCAATAAACACTGATTTGTTACATATACTAAAAATTTCAGGATGTTTAGGAAACAATTAAGTTTAATACCTTTTAATGAAAACAAAAAGGTTAAGAGAATTCAAGCAACCAGGAACCAGAGTCCGCGTTCCTATTACCGCAACTTTCGATACCTGAAAATGGTGATAAAATTGTACCGACTGCTGTAAAAAATATAAAGTTGAAGTAGAAGTTCAAATTTCTGTAAGGCGAAATTCAACAAAATGAAAATATCATTTATCAAAGAAAATTATTTAATGTATGATAAATAGTAACAATATCGTGAAGCTTCTTGATGGCCGAAATCTCGGCTTTGCTGAATATGGTAAAACTGCTCGTCTGAAAAACTTAATGGAAAAAGTCAGAGAAATTTCTTTGCCGAAGTAAAACAAAAAAATATTAAATTCATCAGACGATAAGCAGATTTTTCTCAAGAATAAGCCCGTACGCCTACCACGAATCCGAATACGTTCAATTTATTGATGCGGTTTTTAAGGAGAAAGACCTTTGAACCTGGAATAAAAATAATATTGAAAAATTAGATATAAAGAAGTTAAAAGAACTATTTCAAGCGATGTCATAACTGTAATCACAATTTCTAAAAGACGAAGGTTTTAAGAAATGCTCTGAAGAATTCACATAATAAATAAAATAGTATGAGGAAAATAATTTCATTTATGCACATCTCGCTGGACGGTTTTGTTGCAGGTCCGAACGGAGAAATGAATTGGATTAAAGTTGATGAAGAAATTTTTGATCATGTCGGAAAGCGAATAAGTAAATGTGACACTGCCCTCTATGGCCGGGTAACCTACGAGATGATGGAAAATTACTGGCCTACGGCTGCAGACAATCCACGAGCTTCTAAGCACGACATCGAACATTCCAGGTGGTATGGCAAAGCTGAAAAAATTGTATTATCGAGAACAATGAAAGAACAGGATTCGGCTAATACAAAAATTATCAGCGACAATCTTTCAGAGAAAATAAAGGAAATAAGACAACAATCGGGTACAGAGATCCTGCTATTCGGAAGTCCTACAGCAACACATTCCCTGATGCAACAGAACTTAATTGACGGCTTCTGGTTGTTTGTTAATCCCGTTATCCTTGGGAAAGGCATTCCATTATTTAAGAATATCCAGGATAAAATTCAACTGAAATTGTTGCCAACAACTTTACCATTTAAATGCGGGGTAACCGAACTGAATTACCTTATAGATGATTTCGAAGATGGAAAAATAAGTTAAAAACATCAATGAAATAGCGATTTGCCCGTCGACAATTTTGTTTTCATACTTCTTTTCAATTTATTTCAACAAAAGCTACATAAAAACCGCCTACAACAAACGCCGCAAAAATTACATGGGCAATCATTAACTGCAAGGAAAAATCTTTTAAAGGAATATCCGGCGGATTCTCATTCAGAAAAAACATCAGATGCCAGCTCGCAATTCCTGTTAATCCGGCTGCCACTCCGAAGATTAAAGCAGAAAAAAAACTTACATCAAGGATATTCCAGGTACACAAAAGCCAGAAAACGAAAGTAAACGCAATGCCTATCGCGAAATGCGCCAACCACCCCAGAATATTCTCCTTAGAAACCCGAAGATCAAAAGTGGTGGAACCGCTAATGAGATCATTCAGCAATTCCGGCTCCCGAAACTGTTTCTCCTTCTTTCTGGTCATCACATAGCTAAAAGTTGTCATCGCAGCGGTGGCGACAGCAGCAATCAAAAA
>JBAVQO010000355.1:0-3519 GCA_049694135.1 Gillisia sp.
TACATCGAAGGTTCGATTTAACCGTGGATCACCGCTACACTTTATCGGCGGCAGCCAAAAATATTATAAATAAAGTTGAGGAGCCTGTTATGATAACGGTTTTTCTTGACGGCAAATTTCCTCCCGAGTTTCGACGCCTTCAGGACGAAACTGCTCAACTGCTTCAGGAATTCGTGATTAAAAACAAAAATATACATTTCGAATTCGTTGATCCGCTGGCAAATGATGGCGATGCACAGGCCATCGCCCAGGATTTTTTTCAAAAAGGAATGACTCCGGCACGGGTGAGTGTCAAGGAGAATGGCAAATCCAGCGAAACGGTAATCTTTCCCTGGGCAATCGCACGACAGGGCGATAAATCGGTTAAAATTCCTCTTTTAAAGAATAAGCTTGGAGCAACAGATGAAGATCGCGTGAACAATTCGGTGCAACAGCTCGAATATGCTTTTGCCGATGCTCTTACCCAACTGGTAGTACCAAGAACTAAAAAAGTAGCGGTTATGCGCGGGAACGGGGAATTGCCCAATGCCAATATTGCCGATTTTGTAAAGACTATTCGCCCTTACTACCTGGTGGCTCCTTTTACGCTTGATTCTGTGGAAGCAAATCCTGAGAAAACATTGAAAGAACTGGAAGATTACGACCTTATCATTGAGCCAAAACCCACAACACCTTATACCGAAAAAGAAAAATATGTGCTGGATCAATACACCATGGATGGGGGCAAAAGCCTTTGGCTCGTAGATAAAGTAGCGATGGAAAACGACAGTTTATTCAACCCTGCCGGAGCCGCTTTTGCATTACCACGAAATTTAAATTTAAGCGATTTCTTTTTCTCTTACGGGGTACGTATAAATCCTGTACTTATAAACGATATTTATTCTGCCCCAATTGTTTTGGCCAGCGGGCAGGGCAATGACACCAGGTTTACCCCTTATCCCTGGTTTTACAGTCCGCTGAGTTCCTCGCCCAATTCACATCCAATTATCAATAATATCGAAGCGGTAAAATTCGACTGGGCAAGCCAGATAGATACCCTTAAAAACGGGATCAAAAAAACCATTTTACTCTCCAGTTCTCCGGAAACCAAGGTTGAAGGAACTCCGCGGGAGATCAGTCTGCAAATGATTAACCAGAAACCCCAGCTCTCCACCTATACCTCTGGAGAGCAACCTCTGGCGGTTTTACTCGAAGGAAAGTTTAAGTCGGTTTATAAAAATCGGGTGAAACCATTTAAAATCAGTGATCCTTTAGATGTGAGCAAACCCACTCAAATGGTAATCATTTCAGATGGAGATGTTATTAAGAATCAGTTACAAAAAGGAAAACCGCTCGAACTGGGATTCGACCGGTATACCGGTAATACTTACGGCAACAAAGAATTCCTTTTAAATACGGTAAATTACCTTTTGGACGATTCGGGACTGATAGATATTCGTTCCAAAGAGGTAAGCATTGCCTTTTTAAATCCTGAAAAAGTTGCCGCAGAACGCGAGAAATGGCAATTTATTAATCTCATTCTTCCGCTTTTACTCCTGGGAGTGGGCGCAGTTTTATTTAACTACTTCAGAAAAAGAAGCTATCTAAAAAATTAAGCTTCCTGTGCCTGTATATCTTCAGTATAAAATATCAACAATTTACAGATCCTAAATAAATATAAGTTTCTATACTTCAATATATTAACGTAATTAACCTCATATTTTATGTTAATAAATTCTACTGAATTGTCCTAGGGTTTTTAACAGATTAAGATATATTTGTAAAGCTTAAAAACTAATCGATACGTCCATGAAATTTATTGTATCCAGTACATATTTGCTGAAACAGCTACAGATTTTAGGAGGAGTTATTAACAACAATAACACCCTGCCTATTTTAGATAATTTTTTATTCGAATTGAACAACGACGAACTGGTGGTTTCTGCTTCCGACCTGGAGACTACCATGTCTGCCAAACTGAAAGTAGAATCAGATTCTCAAGGGTCTATAGCGGTTCCCGCAAGATTGCTTCTGGAAACATTGAAAACCTTTCCCGAGCAGCCGCTTACTTTTGTTGTTGAAGATAACAACACGATAGAACTGAGTTCCAATCACGGAAAGTATGCGCTGGCGTATGCCAACGGCGACGAATTTCCCAATGCCGTGGAACTCAATGAACCCAGCAGCACCGTGGTGCAGGGCGATATTTTGGCCAATGCGATCAGTAAAACTATTTTTGCTTCAGGAAACGACGATCTTCGCCCGGTTATGAGCGGGGTTTTCTTTCAGTTTTCTACAGAAGGTTTAACTTTTGTAGCAACCGATGCTCATAAACTCGTAAAATATTCGCGTGAAGATGTTTCTGCCTCTCAAACCGCCGAATTTATTATGCCGAAAAAACCTTTGAACTTATTAAAAGGAATTTTGGCAGGAAGTGAAAGCGATGTGCTTATTGAATACAACGAGAGCAATGCAAAATTCACTTTTGAAGACACGCAGCTGATTTGCCGCTTAATCGACGGAAAATACCCGAATTACGAAGCGGTAATTCCTAAAGAAAATCCGAATAAACTGGTGATCGATCGCAATCAGTTTTTAAGTTCTGTTCGCCGGGTTTCCATTTTTTCAAATAAAACCACCCACCAGGTGCGATTAAAAATTGCCGGTGCAGAATTGAATATTTCAGCCGAAGATATCGATTACAGCAACAAAGCGGAAGAACGTTTAACCTGTTCTTACCAAGGCGACGATATGCAAATTGGGTTTAATTCACGTTTCCTTACTGAAATGCTAAACAACCTGAATGCCGATGAAGTTCAGTTGGAAATGAGCCTTCCCAACCGCGCGGGAATTTTGACTCCTGTGGATGGATTAGATGAAGGTGAAAAAATCACGATGTTGGTAATGCCGGTAATGTTGAATAGTTAGTCCTCCCCCAGCCCCTTCAAAGGATGGGAGAAAATAACAATAGCAAAAAGTCTCCTTTATATACTGGGAGACTTTTTTCATTATGATTAATTACGATTACATTCCATCACCTAAAGAACTGAATGTCACCTTGAGCGGAGTCGGGATGTTCTTAAGAATTCGGCAAATTCCTGTCACGTCGAGCGGAGTCGAGATGTCATTAGCCCTAGACTAATTCACGCAACAATCATCTGAGTCGAGCCAGCTTGTCACGTCGAGCGGAGTCGAGACGTCCTTAAGACTTCGACTGGCAGCAGTCACGTCCAGCGGAGTCGAGACGTATTCCGCTTCTACTGCGCTCAGGCAGACAAAACTTGCTATTAATGATTAAAATTTACTCCTTTGGAGAGAGCTGGACGGGCTTTATTTAATAATATCAAGTGTCATTGGGTAACTCGGCATTTCACCATTGCTGGTCTTTATGGCGTTTATAATTGGAAATACCAGGGTGATTATTCCTATAATAATCAGCAACACAATGCCTAATCCAAATAAGAAAATAAGCGGAACACAGATTAACGAATAAATAAAAAGGGAAATTTGAAAGTTTAAAATCATTTTTCCGTGCATATC
>JBAVQO010000356.1:0-1685 GCA_049694135.1 Gillisia sp.
GATAAAGACAACCGCGTTTGAAGGTATTTCGAGTTTTTCTCTAAATTCCTTCTTATAATCTTCTGAAAATTTCTCAGGATTGAAATAGGAAGTATCGATACCATTAGAACTCCCGCGTCCCAGAATTTTTAATTCTGACTCTTTTGCAAAGCCTTCGTTTAAAATTATCTGTTTAAGGCCTCGTGAATTAGGATAAACTCGAGTTGCGAATTTATACGTGGTTTTTTCTACAAAATTAAGCAGCTTTCTTTTTAGGCCCGTGGTTTCCATTAATGGCAATCCCGCCACTGTATGTAACCTTAATGGAACCCGGGCCAGCCACGCTGCACACATGCCCACAATTCCGGCCTTTGGTGTATGGGTGTGAACAATTTCAGGCTTCTCCTTCCTGAAATACCTATAGAGTTTCCAAACGGCTTTTAAGTCTTTTACAGGTGTTATTTCGCGGGTAAGGTCTACGTAAAACGTATTGACCCCAATATCTTTTCCGTATTGGGTAAGGCGATCTTTCTCGGCAGCAATGGCAGTTACTTCAAAATAATGGTTCATAAAAGTAAGCTGGCCTTCGAGCAACTTTTCCAAAGAGAGCGGAATGGTGGTTATTCTTATGAGTTTTTTCAAAAAACGAAAATATTTTTAGTTAGGAGGTAATGCAGAAGAACTAAAAATGCTCCACATAATTTAAACCTTTTTCCTTTAATTTTGGATTATTATATCCAAAAAAATCTATTTCATTTACATCTGCTGCTTCAAAATCGTTTATAGAATCACCTATTAAGCAGGTTTCTTCCAATTTGTAGTTATTTCTTTCTAACAGGTTTTCTACCAGTTCATTTTTTGCAACCGGTGATCCATTTATGGAATGGAAATAGTTTTCAATTCCTAATTCCTTACAAAGATATCTTAGTTCTTTCTGATCGGAGCCGGAAACAATGTGCATCCTGTATTTCTTATCGTTAGATCTTATAAAATTTATTACTTCTGGAATAAGAAATTTTGTAGATCCCAATTCACTTTTCATTATTTCTGAAAATTCCTGTGCCAGAACATTTATTTTGTGTTCATCTGCTTTCTCTCCCCTTATTTTTTCGAAAAAATAACGAAACTTCACATATCGGGACAGGCCTCCGTTCTCCTTATGATAATCTAGTAATTCACTCCGTTCATTTGAGGGATAATTTGCTAACACTTTTTTAAAACCGAATTCCCGAATTTTAGAAGAATCAATAATTACTCCATCAAAATCCCACAAAATTATTTTCTTCCCTTTAAACATAAACTTTGAGAATCTTTAATGTTGCCGAAGATATGGAAAATCAAATATTTTATCCTGTTCCTTAAATTAACTTTAAGATTTTTGCTTCTCCTTTCGCCAGATGAGCTCTCTATTAACAGTACTTTTTCTTCAGCAAAATATTATTGCACAAGAATTGACATGGGCGGACGGAGTATTCCTGTAATAGCGTTTAAAAAAAGAGTTTTATTCCACAACATCTCCATTCTTAATACTGCTTCCCAATTCTTCCATGTTAACAGATTGGAAGTTGTTTTCTTTTTGAAGAGATTTGTAGTGTCTCAAAATAGTTCGTAAATCATTCAAACTTTCTTTCGGATTTTCTCCAAAATTATGTGGATGCCACCATAAATGATAAATTTCATTATTCTTTGCGGCCAGAGACATTTCC
>JBAVQO010000357.1:0-1618 GCA_049694135.1 Gillisia sp.
ATGTAGATCAGGAGCCGTTTATGGAGGTGCAGCATAAGCTGAGGGCGCAGGCTGAAAATGCTCAGGTATGGAAGGATGCTTGCCTTCTTTATTTTCAGCAATTTAGTAATATGCCATTTCCGAGGCAGGTGGAGAGGCCAGTCCATAATCTGGATGATTTAATTAAAGAAGATCAGGAAGCTATGATGAAAAGGTCTGGAAAAGGTTGATTTACTATAGAACTTTTGTGTACAGGCACTTCAACAGGTTTAGTGTTTCGGTAATGAACAAGCAAGTAATCAAAGTTCATACAATGAAGTACATTCTTCTTTTGGCATTTTTTTTATGTGTAGAATATTCATCAGCACAAGTTAATAAAACTGACAAACATAGACTCATAGTCTCTACCGACCTAGGTGGCACTGACCCTGACGACCTACAGTCTATGATTCATCTCTTGGTATCTTCTAATACATTAGATATTGAAGGACTTATTAGTGCTCAGGTTTGGATGGACGACCCTGACAAGACTGGTAAAATAATTCAGGTAATAAATTGGTATCAAGAAGTTTTACCCAACTTGAAAAAACAAGCTGAGGGATATCCAGATGCAGAGTATTTAAGATCTATCACAAAGCAAGGTCAGGTAAAATCTAATATGTCTGGCGTAGGAGCAGGTAAAGACTCGCCAGGGTCAGAATTGATCATAGCGACAGTAGACAAGAAAGGAGACAATCGTCCGGTATGGATTGCTGGATGGGGAGGCTTAAATACTGTGGCCCAAGCTCTATGGAAAGTAAAGAATACTCGAAGTAAAAAAGCAGTAGGCGAATTTGTAAAGAAAATACGAATTTATGACGTGCTTGGGCAAGATGATGCAGGAGCCTGGATTGCAAAAAACTTTCCCGACATTATCTATATCCGCAATAAAAAAATATATGGGTGGGCACCATCTGATGATTGGATAAAGAACAACGTACAGAACCGTATGCCTTTAGGTAGTCATTATCCAAATAGAATTTGGGCAACCGAGGGAGATACTCCTTCTTTTCTTTACGTTTATTCCAATGGTTTAAACGTACCGGAACACCTTGACTATGGAGGTTGGGGCGGACGGTTTTCCACTGATAAAGTAAGTGGAATACGCGGAATGGATTTCATTGTAAAAAGCGGTAAAGATGAAACACAATATGATCCTTATTATATGCATGGCAGTTCAAAAGAGGGTATTGAAGCCATAAACAAATGGAAACAACATATTTGGAATGATTTTGCGGCCCGTATGCAATGGACAATTACAGATGATTATTCTGCTGTGAATCATCATCCAGTAGCGATTGTAAATGGTGATAACTCCTTAAATTATATAAAAATAAAAGCAAAACCCGGAGATTCCTTAAAATTTGACGCTTCTAAGTCAAAAGACCCTGATGGAGATAAATTAAATTATAATTGGTTTATTTATCAAGAACCTGGCACATATAACGGCACGGTAACAATAGAAGATAATTCTACATCTGGATGCAAAATAATTGTACCATCTGATGCCCCGGGCAAAACAATACATTTAATTCTAGAAATAGCCGACAATGGTAACCCTTCTTTGACTGCCTACAGGCGAATTGTAATAAGTGTAGAC
>JBAVQO010000358.1:0-3445 GCA_049694135.1 Gillisia sp.
CTATTAAAGTTGCAGAAACTAAGCTGGAGGAAGTCTTGAGAGAAGAGTAGTGAGTAGTGAGTAGTGAGTAGTGAGTAGTGAGTAGTGAGTAGTGAGTAGTGAGTAGTGAGTAGTGAGTAGTGAGTAAAAATATTATAAATTTTGAATTATAAAATGTTCCGTAAAAAACTGCTTTTTTTATTTTCCTGTCTTCTTTTAGTTAGTATGCAGTCCTGCGGAATATATTCGTTTACCGGGGCAGACACAGGCGGGGCAAAAACATTTCAGGTTAATTATTTTCAGAATACGGCAGATATTGTAGAGCCGGGAATCGACAGGATATTTACATTAAGGCTTCAGGATCTTATTCAGAATCAAACCAACTTAAGTCTTACAAACGATGGCGGCGACCTTGTTTACGAGGGCGAGATTACAGATTATTATATTTCGCCCATGACGGCTACCGCCCAGAATACTGCCGCACAAAACCGGCTGACCATTTCTGTTCAGGTTCGTTTTTTCAATAAGCTGGACGAGACCAAGAATTTTGATCGCCGATTTTCGTTTTATTTCGATTACCCTGCGAATGCCCAATTGGCAGGGCCAATCCTGGAAACGGCTTTAGACGAAATTTTTACGAGAATAACACAGGATATTTTTAATGCTTCGCTCACCAATTGGTAATGGATAAAAAAGAGTTTTCATATCTGCTGGAAAATACTGCTACGGTAACTCGTGAGCAGACCGGGCAGTTGGAAACCCTGCTGGAGAAATATCCTTACTTTCAGGCTGCCCGTGCGGTATATTTAAAAGGTTTGCACGAACAAAAAAGCCTTCATTATAATGCTGAATTAAAAAAAACGGCCGCCTATACGGTAGACCGAAGTGTATTATTCGATTTTATAACCTCACCCCTGTTCAACCAGGATCTGGTAGCACAGCAAATAAAAAAGCAGGAAAGTTTATTACGTGATATTACAGTTTTTGAACCCCAGGAAGTTTTTGGAAGACGAAGCATTGAAATTGCTGATGCCATTAAAATGAAGAAAAATGAATCGGACCAGGTACTGGATCCGGATTTATTCAGAAAGGCAGAAGAACGAAATTCACCCCAAGAACAAAAACAGGAAGAAGAAAAACAGCCGACCGATGAAATTCGGGAAACAGAGGAAATAGGAAGTCCGTTAAAATTTGATCCTTCCGAAGCGCATTCTTTTTCAGAATGGCTGCGATTAACAAAGGTAAAACCTATTGAAAGAGATGCAAGGGAAGAGGAAAAAAGCAGGAAATTTGAATTGATAGACGAATTTATTTCCAAAAGCCCAAAGATTATTCCTTCAAAATCACCTATAAAAGCCAACATTTCTGTGGATGATAATTTACCCGCAGAAGCCTTGATGACGGAGACTCTTGCCAGGGTGTATCTGGAACAAAAGAATTATAAAAAAGCTATTCAGGCATATAAAATTTTAATTTTGAAAAATCCCGAAAAAAGTGGTTTCTTTGCAGACCAAATTCGGGCGATAAAAAAAATTCAAGAAAATAATACTGGAAGAGAATGAGCACATTCACCATTTTTTTAGCATTGATAGTAATTGTTTCCTTTTTACTGGTAGTAGTAATAATGGTACAAAATCCTAAGGGAGGAGGACTTTCTTCATCTTTTGGCGGCGGAGGCGGTCAGCAGATGGGAGGAGTTAAAAAAACCACCGATTTTTTAGATAAAAGTACCTGGACCTTAGCCACGCTGCTTTTGGTATTAATTCTACTTTCCAACATCAGCATTATGGGAAATAATGGAGCTGCAGAATCCAGAATTATCGATAATGATGCTGTAGAAACCCCTGCTCCTACACAAACCAATAACACACCGACTCCTGCACAACCTCAGCAAGACAATCAGCAGGAGAAACAATAATATTTAAGGTAAATCCTTTTGAAAATGCCGGCTTATGACAAGCTGGCATTTTTTTTTGAATAATGTCAGAAATATTCGACTGGCATACTTTTCGCCAAATACTATACAACATTATAAAATTAATTAACTAAAATACATTACACCAATGGCATTAAAAATTAAACCTCTTTCAGACCGGGTTGTTATTGAACCTGCTGCCGCCGAGACTAAGACCGCATCCGGCATTTACATTCCTGAAACCGCAAAAGAAAAACCACAAAAAGGAAAAGTGGTAGCAGTGGGTAAAGGAACCAAAAAACACGAGATGACCGTGAAAGTTGGCGATGAAGTGCTGTATGGTAAATACGCAGGCACAGAGCTTAAACTTGAGGGTAAAGACTACCTTATCATGAAAGAAGACGATATTTTAGCAATCGTGTAACTCTTTCCGCTTTGATGAATTCTTCATCAGAAAAAATATAAAACCTTAATTAATATTGAGATTTTGGCTTTGCTGAAATCGTAAAAACTTTAATAAAATGGCAAAAGATATAAAATTCAACTTAGAAGCCCGCGACGGTATTAAGCGCGGTGTAGATGCATTGGCCAACGCCGTAAAAGTTACTCTGGGTCCTAAAGGACGTAACGTAATTATTAGCAAATCTTTTGGAGCACCAACTGTAACTAAAGACGGGGTGAGTGTTGCAAAAGAGATCGAACTTGAAGACGCTCTTGAAAATATGGGAGCGCAAATGGTAAAAGAAGTAGCTTCCAAAACAAACGATCTTGCGGGTGACGGTACTACCACCGCTACCGTTCTTGCGCAGGCAATTGTGCAGGAAGGTCTTAAAAACGTGGCTGCGGGGGCAAATCCAATGGACTTAAAACGCGGTATCGATAAAGCGGTTGCTGCTCTTACCGAAGAACTTGCAAAACAAACCAAAGAAGTAGGAAATTCTTCAGAAAAAATTAAGCAGGTAGCTTCTATTTCTGCCAATAACGATGATCATATTGGAGAATTGATCGCCCAGGCTTTTCAGAAAGTTGGAAAAGACGGCGTAATTACTGTTGAAGAAGCAAAAGGAACCGAAACTCACGTTGATGTAGTAGAAGGAATGCAGTTCGATCGCGGTTATCTTTCTCCTTACTTCGTGACCAATAGCGAAAAAATGACTTCAGATCTTGAAGATCCATATATCTTGCTTTACGATAAGAAAATATCTTCTATGAAAGACCTTCTTCCGGTATTGGAACCTGTGGCCCAATCTGGAAAACCTCTTTTAATCATTGCTGAAGATGTAGATGGCGAAGCGCTTGCGACTCTTGTTGTAAACAAATTGCGCGGTTCCTTAAAAATCGCTGCGGTTAAAGCTCCAGGATTTGGTGATCGCAGAAAAGCCATGCTTGAAGATATTGCGATCTTGACAGGTGGTACCGTAATTTCTGAAGAAAGGGGATTCTCTCTTGAAAACGCTACGATAGATATGTTGGGTACTGCAGAAAAAGTGGCGATCGATAAAGACAATACTACTGTGGTAAACGGTTCTGGCGATAATAACGCTATTAAAG
>JBAVQO010000359.1:0-9412 GCA_049694135.1 Gillisia sp.
TTTATAAGTTTGGTGCCATAAGGAGTGTCTACGTATTTAGAATTCGCCACGCGGGATACGGTAGAGACATCCATCTCAATTTCATCGGCGATATCTTTCAAGATCATCGGCCTTAAATTCCTTTCATCGCCGGTTAAAAAATATTCTTTCTGATAGTTCATTATAGAACTCATAGTTACCATTAAGGTCTGCTGCCGCTGTTTTATTGCTTCTATAAACCACTTTGCCGCGTCCAGTTTCTGCTTGATGAACATCACCGCATCCTTTTGCGCTTTTGTCTTTTCGCGCGACTCTTTATACCCTTTAAGCATATTGCTGTAATCGCGAGATACGTGCATTTCTGGAGCGTTTCGCCCATTAAGGCTCAGTTCCAGTTCGCCATCAACAATTTTAATGGTAAAATCTGGAATTACGTGTTCTACCATCCGGGTATTTCCCGAAAAAGCGCCTCCGGGCTTAGGATTTAGATGTTCTATTACTTCTATGGCCTCTCGTAATTCATCTTCTGAAATATCATGCCTGGAAAGCAACTTATTGTAATGTTTTTTACTGAAGTGATCGAAAGATCGGGTAAGCAATTCTGTAGCAAGATCTACGGCTTTATTGTGTTCTTTCCTGTGAAGCTGAAGTAAAAGGCATTCCTGTAACGAACGCGCTCCCACGCCCGCAGGATCCAATTCCTGTACCTTTTTTAATACTTTTTCAACAGTAGCCTCATCGGTGTAGACATTCTGAGTAAACGCAAGGTCATCTACAATATCCAGGAGACTTCTGCGAATATATCCACTTTCATCTACACTCCCTACCAGAAATTCTGCGATTTCTTTTTCTATGTCATTAAATCTGAAGGTGCTAAGCTGTGATTTTAAGTGTTGTGAAAAGGAAGTTCCGGAAGCGTATGGCACCTGCCGGTCTTCATCATCTGCGCTGTAATTATTGGCATTCAGGCGGTAGCTCGGTATTTCGTCATCGCTTAGGTAATCATCCACATCAATTTCCACTTCAGAGGTTTCCTCTTCGTACTCTTCATTTGAAAATTCATCATCGAATTCCTTTTCCAGATCTTCTTTCCCGTCTTCCAGTGCGGGATTTTCTTCCAGTTCCTGTTTTATTCGTTGTTCAAAGGCTTGTGTGGGTAACTGGATAAGTTTCATCAGCTGAATTTGCTGAGGAGAAAGTTTTTGTGATAATTTAAAGTTTAATTGCTGTTTTAGCATGAAAAGTCATTTATCTGATATTACAAAAATAAACAAAAACAATGCGAATGTTGCTTTGGCACAGCAAATGCTTGTGGTAAAATTTTGTTAAGGGGCCGGAGGTAAACACCAATCTGGCGGAACTATCTCAAATTGCAATTGCTCGCCGGTTGCGGAATGAATAAATTCCAGTCCTGTAGCAGCAAGAGCTAATTTTTTACAGTCAGATTTTGGTCCATAGAGCGCATCTCCTGCAATAGGAAAGCCTTCGGAAGATAAGTGTATTCTTATTTGATGGGTTCTTCCCGTAGAAGGTTTTACCTTAAGAAGAGAGAAATCCTGATTTCCCCTCCTATACTGCTGAAGAGTTTCTACACTTGTAAATGAATCTTTTCCGTCAATTCGTGTTGAAATCTGAAGTTTTTCGGGAGTTAGTCCATGTACGAGCGCGGTGTAGGCTTTTTGGATTTCCCTGGTTTCAAAAGCCAAATTAAGCTGTGTAAGTAACTTTCTTGTTTTTGCTATGATTAGTAATCCGCTGGTGGGAGCATCCAGCCTATGGGCAGGAAGAGGAAAGGGCAGGGCGTCTGTTTCGGCAGATCTTTTAAGATTAAAAGGCAAAGCATTTTCAATGGTTCTAAAGTAATTTCCGCTGGTGGGAATGCCGGGAGGTTTCTGGACCACCGCCAGAAAATCATCTTCATAAATCACTTCTAGTTTTAGCTTGAAGACTTTTTTATCAGGTTTTTCTGAAGCTAAAAGAAGAATTTCCTGATGTGCCAAAACCCAATCGCCCGTCGAGCCAACCTTTCCGTTTACCAGGATTTCTTTTCTCTTTATCGCTTTTTTGATCCCGCTTTTGGTGGGAATACTTGTAAAAATGCCCGCCGCATATTCCTGTAAACGAATTTTTTCGGTGATTTCAGGAACGATATGCTTTTCGAGGATCCTCACCGTTACTCCTGTACCGGCAGCACTAGTAAGGGTTTGCTGGTATGGAATTCTTTCTTAAGAATGACATTTTTTTCGGTAAGCATCTTAAAAAAGCCTCTTTTTCGCCTGACTACACAAATCATATCCGGATTGTAGTTGTTGAAGTTCTCCAGAATGGCCTGAAAAGTGGTTGCATTCTGCACCTGAGTGTACGAAGTTTGAATTTGGGTAAGGCCTTGGCTTACTTTTTTCATTTCTTCGGTGGTTTCTGGCGTTTCCACGTGTAAAACGTGTATCTCGGTACCGAAATGTTTTGCGAACTGCCTTACAGGTTCAAGAATTCTTTTCTTATCAAAATTACCGTTTTTAAAGGCCATCAGCATAGAAGCTGGCTTTTTAAAGACCGTGCCTTCGGGAACTATAAGGATAGGAATATTTGTTGTTTTCAACAATTTTCCGGAGGTGTTACCCAAATATACCTCTTCCCTAATGGAATTGCTCCGGGGAGATAACACCATTAAATCTACAGGAATGTGCTTGTTAAAGCGGGCAATACCTTCTTTTATTTCTCCTTTAATGGGGTGAGCAACCACGTGCACATCTTTAAAATCTACTTTAGACATGACTTCGGCAAGTCGATGTTGGGAATCTTCTTTTAAGATGTTATTTACTTTTGTGAAGGTTCCAACCTTTGATAGCTCCTGAAAAACGGAAACCACATAAACATTTGCATCCATTTCTTTTGCCAGATCTATGGCATACTGAAGGTTGCTTATAGAGTTTTTAGAGGCTCCAACCGGTACTAGTATGTTTTTCATAAGCTATTGTTTCTGTTAGTTTCAGTCCTGTTTTACAATCCGGAATCTAATTTATTAAAATTCTGCGTTCTGTGGAGTACGTGGAAACGGAATTACATCCCGAATATTCGACATTCCGGTTACGAACTGTACCAGGCGCTCGAATCCAAGGCCGAACCCACTGTGTACGCAGGTTCCAAATCTCCGGGTATCAAGATACCACCATAATTCCTTTTCGTCTATGTTTAGGGCTTTCATTTTGTTCTGTAAAACATCCAACCGCTCTTCCCGCTGTGATCCGCCCACGATTTCACCGATTCCCGGGAATAAAATATCCATTGCTCTTACTGTTTTGCCGTCTTCATTCAAGCGCATGTAGAAAGCTTTAATGTCGGCCGGATAATCAAAAAGAATTACGGGCGATTTAAAATGTTTTTCAACTAAGAAACGCTCATGTTCACTTTGCAGGTCGGCGCCCCAATCTTCTATCAAATACTGAAATTTCTTCTTCTTGTTGGGTTTAGATCTTTTAAGAATTTCTATCGCTTCTGTATAACTTACTCTTTTGAAGTTGTTCTCAGTTACAAATTCCAGTTTTTCCAATAACCCCATCGTGCTGCGCTCGTCGGCAGGTTTTGTTTTGTCTTCGTTTTCTAATCGTTGGGCAAGAAAATCCAAATCGTCCTTGCAATGCTTCAGCACATATTTTACTACATATTTTATAAAATCTTCGGCCAGATCCATGTTTCCGTCGAGATCACAAAAAGCAACCTCGGGTTCTATCATCCAGAATTCTGCCAAATGTCGGGAAGTATTGGAGTTTTCGGCGCGGAAAGTAGGGCCGAAGGTGTACACCTGGCCAAGACCAAGCGCATAAGTTTCTGCCTCCAGCTGTCCGGAAACGGTTAAATTGGTTTCTTTTCCGAAGAAATCTTTTTTGAAATCTATTTCTCCTTTTTCATCTTTGGAAGGATTTTTAATATCCATGGCCGTCACCCGAAACATCTCTCCGGCACCTTCGGCATCGCTCCCCGTGATAATAGGAGTATTTACATAATGAAAATTGTTTTCCTGAAAATAACTGTGTACCGCAAAAGCCAGCTTGCTGCGAACCCGCATTACCGCTCCAAAAGTGTTGGTGCGAACTCTTAAATGCGCCTGTTCCCGCAGTTTTTCGAGACTGTGGCGTTTCGGCGATAAAATTGTGAGTTTTACTTCTTCGGGATTTGCATCGCCCAAAATCTCCAGGGAATGTACTTCCACTTCCACCTTTTGCTGACTTCCCAGACTTTCCTTCAGAGTACCGGTTACTTTTATAGCCGCACCCGTGGTTATTCTTCTAAGGATTTCTTCTTTGGTGTTTTCAAAATCTATAACGCACTGCAAATTATTTATGGTAGAACCGTCGTTAAGAGCAATAAAGCGATTGCTCCTAAAGGAACGCACCCAGCCATTAACTTCTACTTCCTGTAAAAAAGGTTCATTCTTTAATAATTCGGCAATTTTAGATTTTATCATTTTGTAGTTCTATTTTTTATAAATCAAAGATAATTTTTCCGTTTTAGTCGGGCAAGTCGCTTTTTTTTGATTTTGTTCCTTTTGCGATTGCCATAAAATTGATGGTAACTTCAAAAATTTATCATTTTTCGGTTTCTTCCAGTTCGTCGTCATCTTCATTAATGATCTGCATCGACGGTTCCTTGAGGGTTTCCTTGTTAGCGATGCTTTTTTCGAGCGAAAGCAATAAAGAAGGTAATAAAATAAGGTTAGAGAGCATAGCAAATAAGAGCGTGGCAGAAATTAGCCCTCCTAATGCTACAGTTCCTCCAAAACTACTAATCATAAAAACCGAAAATCCGAAGAAAAGAACGATGCTGGTATAAAACATACTCACTCCTGTTTCGCGTAAAGCGGCATAAATAGAGCGTTTTATTTTCCAGTTATTGGCTTTTAATTCCTGCCGGTATTTGGCGAGGAAATGAATAGTGTCATCTACCGAAATTCCGAAGGCAATACTAAAAACCAGGATGGTAGAAGGCTTGATAGGGATTCCTATAAAGCCCATCATTCCTGCAGTAATAAGCAGTGGTAACAGGTTTGGAACCAACGAGATAAGGATCATTCTGAAGGAGCGAAACATCCAGGCCATCAAAAATGCGATCAGCACAATGGCCAGTGACAATGAAACCACCAGGTTTTTTACCAGATAATTGGTTCCTTTCTGAAAAATGAGAGCCTTTCCGGTCAATATGATTTTATACCTGTCCGGCGGAAAGATTTTATTGATTTGTGGCCACAGATTTCCTTCAATTTTCTCCATTTTATCGGTCCCAATATCCTTCATAAAGGTTGTTATCCTGGCATATCTTCCTGTAGAATCCACGTAAGAACTAAGAAGGTTACTTCCTTTTGAAGAAATTCCCTTTAAATAGGGCGCTATAAAATTCTCTTCCTGCGAAGTGGGCAACTGGTAATATTTAGGATTGCCATTGTAATACGCCTGCTTCGAATATTTTGCGAGCCTTACCACAGAAATAGGAGTGGAAAGTTCGGGAACATCAGAAATCGCCTCTTCCAGCCTGTCCATTTTTTTAAGAGTAGAAAGTTTAAGGGCCCCTTTCGGTCTTTCGGTATCTATAAAAATTTCCAGAGGCATTACTCCGTTGAACTCGTTTTCAAAGAATTTTATATCCTGAAAAAAGGGCGCGTCCTGAGGCATATCTTCTAAAAGGCTTCCGGAAATCCGAATGTTGTAAATACCAATGATACTCAGGGCGAGAAGTCCGACAGCACTGATATAAATGGCGATTCTGTGATGCCTGACCGTATTTTCTATCCAGCCCACAAAACCTCCGATCCATCTTTTGTTTAAGTGCTTCAGGTGTTTATCCTTTGGCATACTCATATAACTGTAGATAATCGGGATGATTACCAGGCTCAACAAAAATATAGCGACCACGTTTATGGAAGCCACGATTCCAAACTCCTTCAGCAATTTGCTATCGGTTAAAATGAAGGTTGCAAAACCGGATGCTGTGGTAAGATTGGTAAGTAAAGTGGCATTTCCAACGCGTGAAATTACCCGTTGAAGAGATTTTGCCTGATTTCCATGATTCTTTATTTCCTGCTGATATTTGTTGATCAGGAAAATACAATTGGGAACTCCTATTACAATAATGAGAGGCGGAATAAGTGCCGTAAGAACCGTAATTTCATAATGAAGCATTCCTATCACACCAAAAGCCCACATTACCCCGATTAACACCGTGACCATCGAAATAGCGGTAGCACGAAAGGATCGGAAGAAGAAAAAGAAAATAAGAGAGGTTACAAAGAGCGCAGCAAAAATAAAAAGCCCAATCTCGTCGATAATGTTTTGCGAATTCAGGGTTCGTATATAAGGCATTCCCGACACGTAAACGTTCAGGTTATTTTCCTTTTCAAATTTCTGAATAAGCGGGCGCAGTTCATTAAGCACAAACAGCTTTCGCTCTTTGCTGTTAACGATCTCCCCTTTCAGATACATGGCAGTTTGAACGGTGTTCGAATTTTCGCTGTAAACTACATTCTTATAAAAGGGCAGTTTATTGAACAGTTTATCTTCAAAATTTGCAACTTTAGTGCTATCCCATTGTTCATTTTTAACAACGGGTACCATTTCAAATCTTTTGGGATTATTGAATTTTTTAAGCTCTTTAAGATTTCCCAAGCCAATTACGTGATCAACTTCTTTAAAGGTTTGTAATTTCCTGGCAAGATCGTTCCAGGCGGCAAATTTTTTAGGAGTAAACAAAGAGGAATCTTTAACAGCCAGCACAATAAGATTGCCTTCTTCGCCAAACTTGTCTAAAAATTTATTGTAAGACAGGTTGATGGGGTCATCATCCGGCAACAGGTTGGCTTCGGTGTACGAAAATCGCATGTACTGCCATTGGGTGGCAAAAAAACCGGTGATTCCCAGAATAATAAAAATAAAAATTAGCCGGTTTCGAAGTATGACCCGCGCTATAGAATTCCAAAATCCGGAACTGAAAATTTTAGACATAGCTGTTTTTTAAGCGAGTGCAAAGTTATAAAATCACTTACTATTTATTGATTTAAAGTAGATTAATCTCAGTAAAAATGAAGGGAAAACTCTTATTTTTCTATTTGATGTTCTTAAAGTGGTACGGAAGTGCACATATATTAAAAATGCCGGACTAAATATCTCTATTTAATCCGGCATGTGTGATATTTTCAGAAAAAGTTAGATGGTCATGATTTCCTTTTCCTTGTTTTCCAGAATACTTTCAATCCTTTTAATGTATTTATCTGTTAATTCCTGAATGTTGTCTTCAGCTATTTTAACATCGTCTTCCGGAAGATCCAGTTTTTTTATTTCAGTGTTGGCCGTTTTGCGATCGTTTCTTACACCTATTTTTGCTTCTTCGGCTTCAGATTTTGCCTGTTTAACCAGCTCTTTTCTTCGCTCTTCGGTCAAAGGAGGCACACTGATAATTACGTTATCGCCATTGTTCATAGGATTAAATCCTAAATTGGCCATCATAATGCCTTTTTCTATGTCTTTTATAATGGATTTTTCGAAAGGCTGCACGGTAATCGTTCTGGCATCGGGAGTATTCACGTTGGCTACCTGATTTAGAGGAGTCATAGATCCGTAATACTCTACCATAACGCTGCCCAACATTGCGGGACTGGCTTTTCCTGCGCGAATATTTTGCAGCTGTTTTTCCAAATGCCTCAGCGACTGTTGCATATTCTCCTCGGCGCTCTCAAATATAAAATCTAATTCTTCGTTCATTTTTATTAAACTTATTATAGAATCTCAAGGTGCTATGGAATTGCTTTTCTCCCGAGATCCGTAGTTTTTATAAATTCACTTTGGTTCCTACTTTTTCTCCTGTAACAACTTTTTTCAGGTTTCCTGATGTATTCATATCAAAAACTATAATAGGCAATTCATTTTCCTGAGAAAGGGTAAAAGCAGTGGTATCCATAACTTTTAGGCCTTTTTTTATAACATCATCGAAGGAGATATAATCGAATTTTGTGGCGAGTTTATCTTTTTCAGGATCTGCTGTATAAATCCCGTCTACACGGGTGCCTTTCAAAATAACATCGGCATTTATTTCAATAGCTCTTAACACGGCGGCAGAATCTGTAGTGAAATACGGGTTTCCGGTACCGCCTCCAAAAATAACCACTCTTCCTTTTTCAAGATGCCGGATGGCTTTTCTGCGGATAAAAGGTTCTGCGACTTCATTTATCTTTATGGCAGATTGCAGGCGGGTTTGCACGTCGTGATCTTCGAGGGCACTCTGTAATGCCAGCCCGTTTATAACCGTGGCAAGCATTCCCATGTGGTCGCCCTGAACGCGATCCATGCCCTTGCTGGCTCCGGCCACGCCTCTAAAAATATTTCCGCCTCCAATAACGATAGCCACTTCAATTCCTTCATTTACAACCGCCTTTATTTCGAGGGCATATTCTGCAAGCCGTTCAGGATCAATGCCGTACTGGCGTTTTCCCATTAAAGCTTCACCAGATAATTTTAAAAGGATTCTTTTGTACTGCATAAGATCTATAGATAAGTGCTGCAAATATATACAATATCTTAAATAGTGAATAATCTTAAGGTCCCTTAATCTCGCCGAAAAGGCTCCTGATTTTCATAAAATTTTCTGAAAAAATGCTTTTTTTGAAGCTGACACGCATGAAAAATGGCCGGATTTTTGTTTTCTTCTTTTTGAAGTTTTTAAAATACACAGAAGCATGTTCGGATATTATATAATAGCAGGAATTATTTTTATTGCGAGTTTATACGTAAAAAATAAGCTAAAAAGCAAGTTTAAAAAATATTCAAAAGTTCATCTTCAAAACGGGATGAGCGGCAAAGAGATCGCCGAAAAAATGTTGAATGATAATGGCATTTTTGATGTAAAAGTGATCTCGGTGCCGGGAATGTTGAGCGATCATTACAATCCACAAAAGAAAACGGTAAACCTGAGCGAAGGTGTTTTTACCCAAAGAAATGCTGCAGCCGCTGCGGTAGCTGCACACGAATGCGGACATGCCGTTCAACATGCAAAAGCTTACAGTTGGTTGTCTATGCGCAGCAAGTTGGTTCCTGTTGTAAGCATTGCCTCCAGGCTTGCCCAATGGGTTATTTTTGGAGGATTAGTTCTAATGGCTACTACCGCCCTGGGGAGTACTATTCTGCTTATCGGAATTATCCTTTTTGCCCTTGGAACCCTCTTCAGCTTTATAACTCTTCCCGTGGAATATGATGCCAGTCATCGGGCTTTACAATGGCTGGAAACGCAACATATGCTCATACCCGCAGAACAGGCTGCTGCCAAAGATGCATTAAAATGGGCGGCAAGAACCTATGTTGTGGCTGCTGTAGGGTCGCTGGCCACGCTGCTTTATTTTCTGAATATTTATATGGGCAGAAGATAAGACGTACCAAATTATACTTTGATCTGC
>JBAVQO010000360.1:0-3590 GCA_049694135.1 Gillisia sp.
TCAGAAGTTGCTGAAATCGGGATATAATTTCGAGATTAGTTGAGAAAGAGAAAAAATGATTGAGTATTGAGAAAAGAGAAGCGAAATTTATTATGAATTTTGTTTTTTTTTCTTCGCTGAGCTTGTAGAAGCGCCTTTTTAAATGAAATAAAGAGTACAGAGAATAGAGAGAAGAGAAAAGAGAAAAGAAAATCTATTTTGAATTTTAAATTCTGAATGTTGAATTTTTTCTATGCCTAATTAGAAAACAGAAATCAATAAACATGGGAACAAAACTAAGCAGAAGAGAAGTCATTAAAAATCTTGGATTAGCTTCAGGAGCTATTAGTTTAGGTGGAATTTTACCTTCTTTTGCTTCCGAAGTTTCCGAGAAAAAAAATACAAGTTTAGCTTTTGAAACCAAAGTAAACCATTCGGTTTGCCGCTGGCCATATTCTGATATTCCCCTGGATAGTTTCGCAAAATCCTGTGCCGAAATGGGTATAAAAGCGATTGATCTTTTAAAACCTTCGGAATGGGATACCGTGGAAAAGGAAGGTCTTGTTTGCTCTCTGGCCACCGATGATTTTGCCGATATTAAAAATGGATTTAATGAAAAAGCTAATCATTCACGGCTTCAGAATTTATATAAAGATTTAATAGATAAAGCTTCAGATCACGGAATAAAACAGGTAATCTGTTTTTCTGGAAACAAGAGACAGCTGGACGATAAAACCGGAATGGAAAACTGTGCCGTCGGTTTAACTCCCTTGTTGGACTATGCGGAAAATAAGAACGTGGAACTCATTATGGAACTGCTAAACAGTAAAGTAGATCATATAGATTACCAGTGCGATCACACCAAATGGGGAGTGACACTTTGCGATATGATTCAGGCTCCGAATTTTAGTTTGCTGTATGATATTTATCATATGCAGATTATGGAAGGCGATATTATTCGTAGCATACGCGATAATCACCAATATCTTACCCATTTCCATACCGGCGGCGTGCCCGGCCGAAATGAAATCAACGATTCGCAGGAACTTAATTATTCGGCAATTGTAGAAGCAATCGTAGAAACAGGCTACAACGGTTTTATTGCCCAGGAATTTGTGCCTACTTATCCAGATAAATTAAAGGCGTTAAAAGAAGCCATTTCAATCTGTACGGTTTAAAATCAGTATAAAAAACCGAATTCCGACATAAATTCTCATCAAAAAATTGGTTTCTATTATAATAATTGTAAAATTTACAGTTATCGAATGAGTTGTACCGGTTCAACGATAAAAACTGTTTTAAAAATTGAATTTATCGTGAAGCAGCTACAGGAATCTTCGAATTGCAAGTATTAAAGAAAAATCTTCAGAAAATGCTTTCTGGAGCTATTATCTTGCGGAAAGTTAACTGAAGCAGGATCAAAATTTTACAAAAAAATGAAGTTGAAAATAAGATTTATTAGCCTGCTGCTTTTGCTTCTTGGCTCAGGTATCAATGCGCAGGAAAATAGGAAGGGCGATGTACAGGTGGACAAAAATGGGGTTTTGCGCTGGGAAAACGGAAAGGAATTAAAAGGTTTTGGAGTAAATTACACAGCGCCTTTTGCTCACGCTTATAGAACTGCCGGGAAATTTGGAGTGGATATTAAAAAAGCCATCGATAATGATACGTATCATTTTGCGCGACTGGGATTCGACCTGTACCGAATTCACGTTTGGGATACCGAAATTAGCGATACGCTGGGGAATTTGCTGGAAAACAAACATCTGGATACCTTCGATTATCTTCTGAAGAAATTAAAGGAGAGAAACATCAATTTTGTGCTCACACCTATAGCGTACTGGGGAAATGGCTGGCCGGAGCCCGATGAAGACACTCCGGGTTTTTCGCATAAGTATGGGAAAGCGGCGGGTATTACAAACCCTGAAGATATTAAGGCTGAAAAAAATTATTTACAACAGTTTCTTAATCACGTAAATCCATATACCGGTGTAGCTTATAAAGATGAACCAAACCTTATTGGGATTGAAATCAGCAATGAGCCACATCACCGCGGAACGCCCAAAGAAGTGACCAGTTTTGTAAAAGGAATGCTGGAAGCCGTAAAAAGTACAGGCTTTAAAAAACCTGTTTTTTATAATACAAGTCACGCGGTTTATATGGAAGACGCCTATTTTAAGGCGGGAATAGATGGAGGAACTTTCCAGTGGTATCCAACCGGCCTTGGCTTCGGAAAGGAATTAAGAGGAAATTTACTTCCTAATGTAAACGAGTACAAAATTCCTTTCGATTCTATTATTCAGAAGCATCATGCCGCTAAAATTGTGTATGAATTCGATGCTGCCGATGTAAACAAATCCTATATCTATCCTGCGATGGCCCGAAGTTTCCGGCAGGCAGGAATTCAGATAGCCACCCATTTTGCCTACGATCCCACCTTTATGGCTTTTGCGAATACCGAGTATAACGATCATTATATGAACCTCGCGTATGCCCCAAAAAAGGCACTGTCGCTGATGATTGTTGGCAAAATTTTTCATAAGATTCCGATGTACAAAGACTTTGGCTCGTATCCCAATAATACCAGGTTTGGGAATTTTATGGTGAATTATAAAAAGGATCTTGCTACCTATAATTCTGAAAAGGTATTTATTTATACCAATTCCAATTCTGAAGCTCCAAAAAACCCTAAGAAGCTTGAGAAAATCGCGGGATATGGTAATTCTGAAGTTGTAAAATATAAAGGATTGGGCGCTTATTTTCTAGATAAAATCGAGAAAGGAGTGTGGAGACTGGAAGTGATGCCCGATGCGGTGCTGGTAAACGATCCTTTCGGAAGAAATAACTTTGAAAAGCATATTACCATCATTAACTGGAAAAAATGGCCTATGCAGCTTCATTTGGCCGGTTTAGGATCAGATTTTAGTATAGAACCCTTAAACGAGGATAATAAGTATTCAACTTCAGCTTCTTCCTCGAAATTTGAAATAAAACCCGGCTCATATTTGCTGAAGAAAAAGGGGATCACAAAGAATATCTATAAAAATCAAAAACTAGGGAATTTCGAACTTTCTGAATTTACCGCTCCAAAAAGCAATCTCGATAAAACCTATGTAGTGCATAAACCTTATTCTGAATTAGATGAAAACGGGGAATATGAGATTCACTCTACTATTATTGCCCCGGATTCCATTAAAAAAGTTTCGGTAGTTTTTAATAATGGGAGAGATTTTGCCAATGTCGAGATGAAAAATGACAGTGCGTACAGTTATACGGCGAAAATTCCGAAAAAGGTGCTTATCCCGGGTTATCTGGATTATAGAATTGTGATTACCACTTCAAAAGGAAAATCTGTTTTTCCCGGGAATTTTAAAACAGATCCTTTTGCGTGGGATAACTATCATTCCGAAAGATATACCACTGCGGTGGTTCCGCGAGATGCTCCTGTGTATCTATTTAATGCCAAAGAAAATGCCGACAGGGTGGTGGGAGTTTGGAAACCGGGCAACAAGCTTGTGCCTTTAACGCCCACCGAAGCCGAATACCAGATTCACCTGGATAGTTTATTTACCGTAGATCCTGAAAATATTAATGCCAAACCTGTTTACGAC
>JBAVQO010000361.1:0-1949 GCA_049694135.1 Gillisia sp.
GGGGTAATCCTGTCTTCTCCATATAAAATCATGCTATGACTTATATCTATCATAAGTACGGTGCTCATCTGCGATTTATGGTGAGTCTCTTCAATAATAAGATCATCCTCGGTCATTCTGAAATCGCCGGGGCCGTGATGTATCTGTGCATTTCGCAAACTTTCGGTCATTGATATCCTGTCCAGCGAATCTCCAAAATGAAATTCCCGAAATTCTCCCGTATGTTCGTCTCCAACGCCCTGATATTTTGTGCGGTGATTACCGGATCTGTTTTTCTTTAGTTTTCCGAAGATCTGATTTAACGCTTGTTGGCGAATAGCTCTTTCGGTCTTGGCTGTTATGGCAAGCCCTCCGTTTCCATCGGGATCTATTTCCTCCCGGATATATCCCTTTTTTTTAAGATCTTCAATAAAGTCATCGATGGTATAATCCTCATCGGTAAGTTTATATTCTACATCCAACTGCCGCAACCATTCAATAGCTTCATCAAAATCGCCGGAAGTATGTGTTATGAGTTCTTTAAAGATTTCAAATAATTTATCGAAAGGACTTTTTTCTGCCTCCTCAAAACCCTTAAAAACAAATCCAGTTTTTACTCCTGATTTTTTCTTTTTCATACTTTAAAGTTACGGGATTTTAAAGTTAATACGAAGAGAACAATAGCCAACGCTTTCTAAAATTTTGTTAAGAATATCGTTCCTAAATCCTATAGAAAAAAGAATACTCTTGTTATACTTTTCTTAAAACCTCCGAAAAATTACTTCAGATTAAAGAGATTTGAATAAAGTTTCGTTTATGAAGACACCTTTGTTGCGCCTGGCATTTCTGGTTTTTGGAATGTCGCTGGCCTTTTCTCAAGAAAATCCATCCCCTTATAAAACCGATGTGGTAAAAGATGCTGTCTGGATTACAGCCGGGGTAGGCCTGGATGCTTTGGGCGTTTATCTTATTCAGAACAAAGACGAACTTACTCTAGATGCGCTTAATTCCTTATCTAAAAAAAACATCTGGGGTATAGATCGCTGGGCAGCAGGATATTATTCAGAAAAAGCCAATACCGACAGTTATATCCCGATGTATGGTTCTTTTATTATTCCTTTTGCTCTGCTCCTGGGTAAGAATGAGCGGCATCATGCGGGACAGATTTCGGTTTTGTTTATTGAAACCATGGCGACAACCGGCGCTATGTATTCCATTACCGCTGGTTTGGTGCAAAAAAGCCGCCCCCTGGTATACAACAAAAATCTTCCTGTAGAAAAGCGAATTAGCAACAATAACCAGCGTTCTTTTTTTGCTGGTCATACCGCCGCTACCGCAGCCGCTACGTTTTTTGCTGCCAAAGTTTTTCACGATTTTAACCCTGATTCTCCCCTACAACCTTATATTTGGGGAATAGCCGCGGCCATTCCGGCAACAACCGGCTATTTGCGTATAAAATCTGGAAATCATTTTTTGACCGATAATTTAGTGGGATATGTCGTGGGAGTAGCCAGTGGAATTTTGATTCCAGAATTGCATAAAAAACACGGCAATCTGAACGTATATCCCGTTACCGCTTTTTATGAAGTTAATCTGAATCTTCCATATCGGGGCCTGGGCATGACCTATAAATACTAATTAATGAATACTACCGAAATTGTATTAGGCATCCTGAGTATAATTATTCTTTTGCCCACCTTTGCTTCCATTACGAAGTTTGATCAATGGTGGATTCGGGGTTTCGATTTTCCCAGAATACAAATTACCATGCTCATCATTATTATTTTTGTTCTTGATGCGGCGCTGTTAAATTTTAAGGAAATCTGGCATTTGGTAATCACTTCTCTGCTCGGCCTCAGTTTTGTTTATCAGGCGCTAAAAATATATCCCTATACTTATCTATCTCCAAAAGAAGTATTGCGATTTAAAGGAACAGATCCAAAAAACTTGATTTCTATCCTGGTGAGCAA
>JBAVQO010000362.1:0-15105 GCA_049694135.1 Gillisia sp.
CCGTCATTTAATAAAACTGCTGAAGTGTTTTTAGTCTCTGCAAATCCAAGAACCTCTTTTCCTTCAAAAGGGTGGAATTTTATCTGCGGATCCAGCTGAACCTCGAATAAACCTGCATCTAGAGTGCCGATGAATAATTTTTCAAATTTTTTATCATAAGCCAGGGAAACCACTTTTTTACTGGGAACATTAAAGTCAGCAGCTCTTGAAATGAGGCTGTCTTTTTTAATCTCGTAAATACCTCCATTTGAATCATATATCCCCCAGGCCGCTGCAAAAATCTTTTGATCATTACTTCTTATGTAATCCCAGAGTATGGAAGATCCAGGCTTTTCAGAAGAATTAGAATAATCTTGGCTTACATAATCTTTTAGCTTTTTTTTTGAAAAAAAGCCTTTATTACCGCTATAAATACTGTCCTTATCTACAAAGGCTGAATAAATATATTTGTGGTCGTTCACCTTTACCAAACGCTTTTGACCATTGTCAAGCTCAATTTTGAAGATGCCCGTTTTGTAGGTGACTACGTATATTTCCTTGCGATATTCAAAAAATCCCGTAACCCGAAAAAGGGTTTTTCCGGTGGGAGCGTTAAAAGAACGCAACTTAAAGGTATTAATATCTATGACTGAAACCCCATCGCTGGTTCCAACATACATGTTCTTCCCATAAGAAAAAAGACGGACTATTTCGTTATGAACCAGGCCGTCCTTTTTTGAAATGACCTTGAAATTGCTACCATTGTAAATGCTGATGCCGGCCCCGTAACTGCCAAACCAGATACGCTTATTTTCATCTTCTGCAATCGCCCAACAATTGTTTAGAGCCAGACCGTCTTCTTCGAAATAGTTTTTAAAGACATCGTTTTCTTTTCTAACCACTCCATTGTCTGTACCTATCCATAAGATATTATTGCTGTCTAACAATAAAGATCTCACGGTATTATTTGGCAATTCGTTAGTTGCCGTATAATTTTTTCCGGGGTAGTTTTGAGAAAATACTACATGAAACCACAAAAAAAAGAAGAGGAAAAGTTTATTGATTTTGCAGAATGGCATTTATAAATTCTTCTTCTTTGCGGAAAGAAACCGGAAGTTTCTCTCCATTAGTTAATTCAACTTCCTTATTGGTCCTGTGGTATCTAACCACATAATTTAAATTAATGACATAGCTTTTATGAATTCTTCTGAAAGTTTGTGGAGGAAGTATTTCTTCAACATATTTTAAGGTTTTCGTGGCCGTTTTCGTTATACCGTCAATCTTTTTGATCCCGCAATAATTACTTTCCGCCCTGCAATACAAAATCTGATTAGAATGAATAAGTTCGAAGCCTTCAAGAGTTGAAAAAGCAATTTTATTTACATTCTGGTCATTTACATTCAGGTTTTCCAGTAATAATGATAATTTTTTCTGAGCAAAACTCCCCGCATTTTTAGCTTCAAATCTTTTTACAGCCTCTGCCAGATCCAAATGATTTATGGGTTTTAAGAGATAATCTAAAGCACTCCTTTTTATTGCTTTTATAGCAAACTGGTTGAAAGCCGTGGTAAAAATTACTTCAAAATTTATAACATCGAAGTATCTGAATAAATCAAACCCATTCTTTTCGGGCATCTGAATGTCCAAAAACACTAATTCGGGTTCGTGTTCTTTTATAGCGAAAACCCCTGAATCTACCGAATTGCATTTCGCAACGATGTAAAATTTATTGGGAAAATATCTATAAAGCGTTTTCTCCAATAAATTCTGGGCGCTTAGTTCATCGTCAATAATTACTGCTTTTATCATTAAATAAAATTAAAATAAATAACGAAACTTTCTTCTCTTTCCCCTTCAGAAAAAGTTGTTGGATTTACGGCCGGGAAAGCTTCTAAAGAATTCGAAATTGAATTTCCCACTGCAGAACTAGATCACAGTAATAACAAAACCCTGTAAAGCCAATGCTCCACAGGGTTTTTAAGTACCTTGGGTGGGAATCGAACCCACACTCCCGAAAGAACTGGATTTTGAATCCAGCGCGTCTACCAATTCCGCCACCAAGGCAAAAGCAGGCGCCAAAATTAGAAAATTTTTTGGTTTTAAAAGAGATAAATGATTAAAAAATCAGAAAGGGAGGAAGACGCTCACAACACGAAGAAGGATTTTTCCTACATAAGATTTAACCCGCTTTTCAAAACTTCAGGAAATCAGGGGGCTTCCCCCTTTCAAAGACAGCGCTTATTTTCACGAATTAGAGGCCAAACGACACTTCAACAAATTTATTGTTCCTTCAGCGAAAATATTTTCAAAAAAGGTCATATAATATTAATTTGTAGGCAGTTAGGTATAATATTTTAAATCGCATTTTTATGAAAACATTCAACATTTTAGTAGACAATTTTAAAGACACTACTGCCGGGCTAAACATTTTTTTTAAAGGACTGGTTACCCTTGTTCTATTGTTGATTCTTTTAACAGTAGGTACCGCCATTGTTAATTTAGTTATGTTGGCACTTTAATTGAAAGTCATTTTATCTCTCGCTTTTAATCGAAGAAAGTAAAGGTGGTCGGATTCATAATCCGACACAGCCCCATATTTCCATTTCTTTTTTGTACCCATTAATAAATTTATTTCTTCAGTGGGCACCTAACCATCTACCTCAATCTAGTATTATTCTGTCTATTACTTATATTCCACCCGGGTTTTCAATTATTTTTCAGCTCCGGATTGAAAAAAACTTAAGAGCAATCGTTACCGAAAAATTGAGTACATTAAAATGTCAACAATTATTGAAGAAGAACGATCGCCCTATTCATATCTACTAACTTTTATTAGCAGTATTTTTCTCGCTATATATAATGTTTTTAGACTTACTTCGTAAAATAATCAGAAGTACCAACCGCAAAAAAAATATTATGAAGAACCTGCTTTTAATAAGTTGTTTCCTGCTGGGGACCATCATGAACGGCCAAAATGTAAAAAAGTACGTACGCATTAAAATCGATAATGGCATTATTGAAGGTTTTCAAGATTCAGACAGTGCACTGGATGAATTTTTCGGGATTCCTTATGCGCAACCTCCGGTGGGAGAACTTAGATGGAAAGCACCTCAGCCCGCAAAAAACTGGCAGGGAGTTAAGAAAACTAAAGAATTTGGACCCATGCCGGTACAGGCAGATATTTTTGGAGATATGGTTTTTCGGGCACCGGGACAAAGCGAAGATTGTCTTTATCTGAATGTCTGGACCCCTCAGGGAAAAGAAGACGAAAAATTACCGGTTCTCGTTTATTTTTATGGAGGCGGTTTTGTGGCCGGAGATGGTTCTGAACCCCGATATGATGGCAGCAGCCTGGCTAAAAAAGGCATCGTAGTAGTTACAGTGAATTATCGGTTAAATATTTTCGGGTTTTTTGCTTATCCTGAGCTCAGCGCGGAAGCTCCTTATCATGCCTCTGGAAATTATGGCCTGCTGGACCAGAATATGGCCCTGCAATGGGTAAAGCAAAACATTTCGGCTTTTGGCGGAGATCCATCCAAAGTTACCATTGGAGGCGAATCTGCGGGTTCCATTTCGGTGAGTGCACAAATGGCCTCCCCTCTTTCCAAAAATCTTATAGCCGGTGCTATGGGAGAAAGCGGTGCCGCGATAAAACCTACTCTCGCCCCTGTTCCATTAGCTGAAGCTGAGAAAACAGGAAAAGAATTTGCCGAAAAAATAGGTTATCACTCCTTAAAAGAATTACGCGCTCTTAGTACAGAAGAAATTTTTGATGCGTATAAAAAATCAGGAAGATTCGGATTTCCTCTGGTTATAGATGGATATTTCCTTCCCAAAAGCCTTCCCGAAATATTCAACAGCGGCGAGCAAGCCAAAGTGCCTTTACTGTGAGGTTGGAATTCTGCCGAAAGCGGGGGCGAAGGTTTCATGCAAGGCCTTCCTTATTCTGAAGAAAACTATGTTTCGAAGGTAAAACAAACTTATCCTTCAGATTTTCAAAAAGTTCTGACCCTTTACCCGTCTTCTTCAGAAAAAGAGATAGAAACCTCGGCTACTGCGCTGGCTTCTGACCGATTTATTGTTTATAGCACCTGGAAATGGTTCGATTTGCAGAGAAAAAACAGCAAAACACCTGTGTATCGATATCTCTTTTCGAGGATCCGGCCCGCTTCTGAAAATGAAGAACAGACAAATGGAGCGAGACATGCCACAGAAATTGAATATTTTCTCGGCAATCTCGATCGCAATAAAGTCTACAACTGGACGGCTGAAGATTTTGCCACTTCTGAGATGATCCAAAAATACCTTGCGAATTTTATAAAAACCGGGAATCCAAATTCAGAAAATCTTACTCAATGGCCGGCGGTAAAACCAGAGAATTCTTCCCCACAATTGATGGTTCTTGATTCTGTCCCGCAAGTAAGGCAGGCAAAGAATGATGCACGGTATAGGTTTCTGGATAAAGCCTACGGAAACGCTTCAGAAAAATAATTTAGAAAATCAATCAGCTATTTCACATTTTTGAACTTTGTGTTCCCATTATTCGATCCCAGAAAGTGAAATACAAGCCGTAATTCGTACTGAATTCTTCATGATGAAAATGATGATGGGTGGCTCCTATAAGAAATCTTCCGAAGGAACTTTTTTGAAAAGATGCGGGATAGATCTCGATGTCCAGATGATTTATTACGCTGCTTATGGTCATGAAAACCAGATAAAAACCCAGCACAAACAGACTTACAGGTATAACAATAAGCACGACCGGTAAAATAATTGCTTCCAGCAAGCTTTCCCAGGGATGAAATGAAAAAGACGACCAGGGAGTAGGCGAAAGGCTTTTGTGATGCACTTTATGTACCCATTTATAAATCCGGGGAAAATGCATTACCCGGTGCATCCAATAGTAGTAGGTCTCATGAATAAAAAGCACCAGTACCAGGCTCACAGGCAAATACCAGTATCCAAATTTCTCAGGTTCGATATAAATGGCGGTATTTCCATGCAGGTACAGCAAATAAGTGAGGGCTCCAAAAACGGCAAAAACAACTGAAGAGATTGTACTCCAATAAATCTCCTTTTTGATCTGGCTCTTTTTTGCAGCTCGGCGGCTTAATATTCTCTTCTTGTCTTTCCCCGATTTAAGTTTCATGTAATACACATAGAAAATTCCTGCAGTAACAAAATAACGTGTCAGCAGGATTAGAAAAAAAATTCCAGTGTTATAGAAAAAATCGGTCGCTTCTGTCATAAAACTTTTTCTTGTTTAAAGTTAAATATGAATTTTTAAAACCTCACCAGTTAAATAAGAGAATTTACCCAAAAAATCTTTCCGTTTCCGCCCGGACAGTGTTAAAAGCCTGTTATTTATAAGCCTTTTAACGGCCCATGCTTTTTTACCTGTGTATCTTAAGAAAAAGATGATTTATGGATTTAAAAGATAAAGTGGCGGTGGTTACAGGCGCAAGCAGCGGAATAGGAAAAGCCATTGCACAGAAACTTTCAGCAGAAGGATGTAAAATAGTACTGGCCAGCAGAAGCGAAGAAGAGCTGGAAGAAGTAAAGGAAGGACTCTCTTCAGAAAGTTTAATAGCCAAAATGGATGTTAGCGATACTGCGAGTGTAAGAGAAGCTTTCATCAAAATCAAGAAGCACTTTAACCGGGTGGATATTTTGGTTAATTCTGCCGGGATTATGCCTCTTACTTATTTAAAGAATCTAAAACTAGATGAGTGGTTGGACACGATTGATGTGAATGTGAAAGGAACCTTGCGGTGTATTCACGAAGTTTTGCCGGATATGAAGAAACAGAAGAACGGGCACATTGTAAATATTGCTTCGGTCGATGGGAAAGAGCCGTATCCCGGCGGCGCAGTATACAGCGCTTCTAAATCAGCAATAATCACCCTTTCTCGCGCGATGCGCATGGAACTTTCACCAGAATTTAATATTCGCATAACTTCTATAGAACCGGGCACTGTAGATACCAATCTTCGGCAGAACATAGACGACAAAGAGCTGCTGAAAGACAAGGACTATGGAGATGATGAGCCCAAATTGGATCCGGAAAACATCGCAGATGCTGTGTTTTATGCGATTTCGCAACCTGAAACAGTAAATGTGAATGAATTGCTTATTAAACCAACCGGCAAAGCCTAATTTGGAAAAAGGAATCCGCCAGCCTTAGCTTTAACAAAATTTTGGATTTTGTACTTTTTTATTACTTCCAAATAGTTTTTACCTTGTTAAGTATTTAAAATTCAGATTATGAAAAAACTCTTTTTTTTATTTCTAACGATTGGCAGCCTCGCGAGCTGTAAAAACATCAAAGAAGATAGAGGTCAGACAGATCGTTTGGACCAGGAAAATGTCATGAATACAAACTCGAATCAGGAAATAGATAAGGATTCTGTTCCGGTCATGCCGGTCAGTCACGCTTCGTTTGTGATGGAGCTCAACAAAAAGATACTTTATTTTGATCCTGTGGGGAACGATTCATTATACTCACACCTTCCAAAACCCGATATGATATTTCTAACAGATATTCACCCGGACCACATGGACGCTAAAACATTAATGGGACTAATGAACAAGGATGTAGTGATAATTGCCCCTCAGGCAGTAAAAGATAAGCTCCCTGCCGAATTACAGGCCAAGATTCATGTTATGGAAAATGATGATACCAAAGCTTATTTTGACATCAACATTACCGCCATACCCATGTACAACATACGCGACACAGCTAAACAATTTCATCCCAAGGGGCGCGGAAATGGATATCTTTTAACCTATGGAAAGCACACTATTTATGTGGCAGGCGATACAGAAGATACTCCCGAAATGCGGGCTCTTAAAAATGTTGACATAGCTTTTATTCCCATGAACCTGCCGTATACCATGCCGGTAGATAAAGCCGTAGATGCAGTATTGGAATTTAAACCGAAAAAAGTTTACCCGTATCACTATCGCGGTCAGGATGGCTACAGCGATGTAGAGAAGTTCAAGAGAGAAGTAGAGTCCAAAGATTCTGATATTAAGGTTCAGTTGCTTAACTGGTACCCGAACAGGGAAAAAGAATAAAAAATCATTGTGATTCTACATGAAAAAAATGCTTTCTGAAGTTTCAGAAAGCATTTTTTTATTTCAACCCAACCTACTTTCATCTAATTGACTTACATTAGAATGTGAATTCAGTATATGAAAAAAAACCGACTGGAAGCCTTTAGCGATGGTGTTCTTGCTATTATTATAACCATTATGGTACTGGAAATAAAAGTACCGGAAGGAGATCATTTTTTTTCTCTTCAGCAGCTCATTCCGGTTGCGGTGAGTTATGTTTTAAGCTTTCTGTATATCGCTATTTACTGGAATAATCATCACCACATGATGCACACCGTAAAGTACGTGAACGGAAAAATATTATGGGCTAATATGCACCTGCTCTTCTGGCTTTCTCTTGTTCCTTTTGCCACAGGGTGGATGGGAGAGAATAAATTTGCTGCCGGCCCTATGCTTTTGTATGGCATCATTTTATTAATGGCAGCAATAGCCTATTACCTGCTACAGTCCGTAATTTTGAAGTCGCAAAAGCCCAACTCTCTTTTAAAAAAAGCGATTGGCAGAGATTTAAAAGGAAAATTCTCACCTGTTTTTTACAGTATAGGAATAATTTTCTGTTACATCAATGTCTGGATTGCCGGCGCAATTTATGTAATGGTAGCATTTTTGTGGTTGATCCCGGACAAGAGGATAGAAATTATTATTAACCAGGAAGTATAATTTTTCCATAGGCGTCGTGCAGACTCTAAAGGGCAGGCAAAAAAAGTGACTTTGTAGATTATTTTATATATCGTACTTTCGGCGCAATATTTATCTTTTATGTCTCAATTCTGGTTATACTGTCAATTAGGTTTGGAACATGTTCTTTCCTGGGGGGCTTACGATCATATTTTGTTTCTTGTCGCACTGGTGGCAACCTATACATTCAGCGGCTGGAAAAGAGTTTTAATTATGGTATCGGTTTTTACTATAGGCCATACTTTAGCTTTGTTCCTTTCGGCCTACGGAATTGTTTTTGTGAAGAGCAAATGGATAGAATTCTTAATTCCTATAACCATCCTGGTAACAGCCGCCTATAACATTTTTACCGCCAGCAATAAAGACAAACATAAAAAAGCCAGTTTATTATATTTTACTACCGGATTCTTTGGAATCATTCACGGCCTGGCCTTTTCGTATTATTTCGTTAGAATTATTCCTGAAAAAGAATCCCGGTTCTTCCCATTATTGGAATTTGCCCTGGGAATTGAAGGAGCACAAATTGTGATTGTGGTCTCGGTGCTTATTTTAGCGTTTATTGTGCAGAATATTTTTAATGTTTCCAAACGAGATTGGATATTGATAGCCTCAGCAATTGTAATTGGAGTAATCCTACCTATACTTCGAGACAATTATTTGGCGTTGTAATAATTTTTAACATCGGTAAATTGTAATAAACTTCTCTCTGCAATACTTTAGTAAGCCGATTTTTTTATAAGTAAATAATTTTCTGCAGAGACAGTTCAAAAGATGCAGCAGCAAAAACAACTAAAATACGATAAAGCATATTTAAGAATAGCGGCAGAATGGGGAAATCTTTCGCATTGCAAACGAAAAAAAGTTGGCGCACTTATTGTGAAAGATCGAATGATTATTTCCGACGGATATAACGGTACTCCCACCGGTTTTGAAAATCATTGTGAAGATGAAGAAGGTTATACCAAATGGTATGTCTTACACGCCGAGGCTAATGCCATTTCTAAAGTAGCTTCATCTACTCAATCCTGTCAGGGAGCCACTTTATATATTACGATGTCGCCGTGCAAAGAATGCAGCAAACTTATACATCAATCGGGTATTAAACGAGTGGTCTATAATATCGCTTATAAAGATAATTCCGGACTTGAATTTCTGGAAAAAGCCGGGGTATCTTTAGAACATATAACACAATTGGAACATTGAAAAAGAAAACAAAAATATACCTGCCTCTACTGTTAGGAATAGCCTGTGCTATTGGAATTTTAATAGGATCTAAATTCAATTTTGCTCCTACCAATGATGGTTTGTTTGCTTCCAATTCCAAAAAAGAAAAACTCGACAGGCTTATTGATTACATAGATTATGAATATGTAGACGATGTAAATACCGATAGTATTGTGGATGTTACGGTAAATAAAATATTAGAAAACCTTGATCCACATTCCGTTTATATTCCGAAGCAGGAATACAAAAGTGTGACCGAAAATATGAATGGAGATTTCGTGGGAATTGGAGTTAGTTTCTATAAAGTGGGAGATACCGTAGTGGTAATTAACCCGATGGAAGGCGGTCCGAGCGAGAAATTGGGAATAAAAAGCGGAGACCGGATCCTGTATGCCAATAATAAGCAGTTGTTCGATAAAAACCTGAGTACCGATTCTTTGATATCCCAATTAAAAGGAGAAGAAAATTCTGATGTAGCGCTTACCATCTTCAGAAAAGGCGTGAACAAAATGCTCAAATTTCGATTAAAAAGAGCTAAAGTGCCTATAAAAAGCGTGGATGCTGCCTATATGCTTACCCCAAAATTAGGCTATATAAAAATAAATCGCTTTGCAGAAACCACTTTCGATGAGTTTAAGAAGAACATCACGAAACTTAAAAAAGAAGGTGCCACCCAAATCGCGCTCGATTTAAGAGACAATCCCGGCGGCTACCTCTCCGAAGCCATTAAGGTTGTAGATGAATTTCTTAAAAAAGATCATCTTATTCTCTTCACAAAAAACAAGCAGGGAGCAGAAGAAGACACCTATTCTACAGACGAAGGAGATTTTGAAGATGCCAAACTCTACGTACTTATCAACGAGAATTCTGCCTCGGCCAGTGAAATAGTTGCCGGTGCTTTTCAGGATAACGATCGCGCCACACTTATTGGCAGAAGATCTTATGGAAAAGGATTGGTGCAACGGGAAATGTCTCTTGGAGATGGCAGTGCGGTAAGATTGACCATCGCCCGGTATTACACCCCAACCGGAAGATCCATCCAGAAACCCTATAATTTGGGAAATGAAGCCTATTTTAACGATTACATTCACAGGTATAAGAACGGAGAATTGGTTCATAAAGACAGCATTCCTATTAACGATTCGCTGAAGTACACCACTCCTGCCGGTAAAATAGTGTATGGCGGCGGCGGAATTATTCCGGATATCTTTGTGCCCAAAGACACAAGTTTTGAAAAGGAAAATCTCACCTATATTTTACGAGGTGGTTTTTTAAGCAGGTTCGTTTTTAATGAAATGGAAAAGGACCGTAAATTTTATAATTCACTTTCCTGGAAAGAATTTCAAAAAAAAGAATTAATTACAGACGAAATTCTTAGTGATTTCAGACAGTTCACCCGCGCCCAGAATTTCCCTATTGAAATTAAAGATCATAAAGATTTACTCAGAAGATATTTGAAGGGAACGATGGCTCAGCAGCTTTTCGGCACGAATGAATTTCAACGGATAATTAATAGCGATGACCGAATTATTAAAAAAGTAATAGAATTATCTGAGACAAACTAGTATATTCGTCAGGATGGATGCATATAATGATTATACCGCAATTTCCCTACTGCTCTCCCCACTGTTCTTCTACATAATAGCAGTGAGTTTCAGGCTTTTAGACAACAGCGCGATGTTGTTTTTACAAAAGGAAATCCTGGTTGATTCTTCAAATGTGTCCCTTTCAGCCATCGAAGAACAAATCAGTTCTTCTGCAGATTTCAAGTTTAAAAAGCAGTTAAGAAGGGCCTTGTTATATCGCAAGTTACACCGCATTTTCATTATTCTTATGATCGCCTGTCTTCCTATAACGATCGTAACTTATTTCATGTTATTTTAACTTGTCATGCACCTTTGTGTGCTGTCCTCCATTCCATATCGTTAAGATGTCGGTAGCTACTGCGGCGCCACTGCCAGCGGCAATCGCAAACTGACTTCTATGCCCGGCAAGGGTTCCGGCGACGTATAAATTGGGTGCCACCAAATGATCGTTGTTTTTTAGCTGAATCCGGTTTTTAGATGCTTTGGCTTTTTGATGGGGAATAATATAAGGTTTCAACCCTTTTATATGCAACAGATCTGAATAGCCTAGTGCCAGAACAAGAACCGTACTGTTGTAGGTGTTCTTATTGGTGCGAATGCTGTATCCAAAAGGATTAGAACCGATTTCCAATACCTTTTCCTTCTCTATCTGCCGCACATGTGGGTAACTTTCCGACAGGTGTTTTTTTCCCTTTTTTAGTACGGAATCTCCAGAGGTTCCTGGATCTATACCAAGAGCATTATTTAACAAGGCACTTTGAAGATCAGAGGCTTTTTGATGTACTATTATTCCTACTTCTTTATTTTGTGCGTAAGAATTATCTTTCGCTGATCCCAAGATGAGAGCACAGGACATTCCTGCCACACCTCCGCCTAATATCAGCACATCAAAATCCATTTTTTAATGGTTAGCTTTTTTAGCAATTGCTTTAGAAATAAGCAATATGCCCAACAAGACAAGAACACAACATGCTGCCAGAATTCCAATCAAAGCGATGGCGCTGTCTCCGTTAACTACGTTGTTAAAATCCAGTAAAGTGGCATTGTAGGCAATAATTCCAACCGCCAAAGCCATTAAAATGTAAATAAAAATTTTCATCGATTTCAATTTAATAAAAAATAAATGAGTTATGAAAATAAACTCTGAATATTGGTCGCAAACAACTTAACTGCAATGGCGAGTAAAATAATTCCAAAGATTTTTCGAATAACATTAATTCCCTGCTTTCCCAGAAAATGTTCAATTTTTCCTGAAGATTTAAGCACGGCGTATACAAATATCACGTTTATGACGATTGCCACAATGATATTAATGGCTTCATATTCTGCCCTCAAAGACAGAAGGGAGGTCATGGTTCCGGCACCTGCGATCAACGGAAAAGCCAGCGGAACTACGGCGGTGGTTTCCGGTGCATCATCTTTATAAAGGGTAATTCCCAGAATCATTTCCAGGGCAAGAAAAAACAGCACAAAAGATCCCGCCACTGCAAAGGAATTTACATCTATACCTATCAGGTTAAGAATTTCCTTTCCTATAAAAAGAAAAACCACCATCAAGATTCCGGCTACTATAGTTGCTTTTTCACTCTGAATATGCCCGGCCTTCTTTTTTAGATCTATGATAATAGGTATGCTCCCGATAATATCAATTACCGCGAATAAGATCATACTGGCTGTTGCAATTTCCCTAAAATCGATATTCATAACCCGGAAGAATTTCAAAAGGCAAAATTAAGTATTCTAACCTTATTGGAACCATTTTTGTTTCCAAAATTTCCCTCTTTCCAGCACTTCAATTATCTTCGCGGATATTAAATTAATTATCTTACTGCTATGTTTCAGCTGGGAAAAACCATCGTTTCTGAAGAGCTTATCAAAAAGGATTTTGTATGTAATCTTTCTGCTTGTAAAGGCGCGTGCTGTATAGATGGCGACGCCGGAGCACCACTGGAACCCGAAGAAACAAGAATTCTGAAGGATATTTATCCGCTGGTTAAGCCTTTGTTGCGGCCTGAAGGAATTAAAGCGATAGAGGAACAGGGAACTTTTATTACTACGGAAGAAGGCGAACTCGAGACACCTTTGATAGACGGAGCCGATTGCGCCTACGTGGTTTTTGATAAAAAAGGCACCGCGCTTTGTGCGATTGAAGAAGCCTATAATCAGGGAAAAACAACATGGAAAAAACCCATTTCCTGTCATTTATATCCTGTACGAGTACAGGAATATTCTTCTTTTTCGGCGGTAAATTATCACCATTGGTACATTTGCGACGACGCCTGCTCTTTGGGCAAAGAACTTCAGGTCCCGGTTTATAAATTTGTAAAAGAAGCTTTGATTCGGAAATTTGGAGAAGAATGGTATACAGAACTCGAAAAAACCGCCCTGCAACTGCCAAAATAGGGTATTTTTATCACCCATTTTTGGATTCTTCTCTTCATCATTTCGACAGGTAAATTTCCGTGAGAAGATTGTTCCTTTTCAAATTAATTTGAGGCATTGATTAACACTTATTAACAGCGCATAAAATTCTTCCTAACCCCCTGTTTTTGTGGGGCCATAGACCATGAGCACCAGAAAGTGCTTTATAAAATTTAACAAACATAAAATACTGTTTTTCAGATAAATAACTCCTTAAATTAACACTTTTTTAGGCTTTTGAAATACTGCTCATGTTAAAAACTTTGTTGAAAACGTTTCCCTGATTTTCTTTCTATTTCTAATTGATTTTTCAATATTTGTTAACGCGAGATTTAGAAAATTTTCCACAACCAGAAAACTGATAGCTTATGGCACAACAAGAACCCATTTTACAAGAAAACAAAGATCGTTTTGTAATCTTTCCAATCAAACACCACGACATCTGGGATTGGTATAAAAAAATGGAAGCCAGCTTTTGGACTGCTGAAGAGATCGATCTGCACCAGGATCTTAACGACTGGAATAACAAACTCAATTCAGACGAACGTTATTTCATAAAACATATCCTTGCCTTTTTTGCAGCTTCAGACGGGATTGTGAATGAAAATCTTGCCGAAAATTTTGTAAATGAAGTTCAGTATTCTGAAGCAAAATTCTTCTACGGTTTTCAGATTATGATGGAAAATATTCATTCTGAAACCTATTCTTTGCTTATCGACACCTATGTGAAAGATGAAAAGGAAAAAGATCAGTTGTTTAAAGCCATTGAAGTATTTCCGGCTATTCAGAAAAAAGCGAAATGGGCACTTAAGTGGATCGAATCTGATTCTTTTGCCGAAAGATTGATTGCTTTTGCCGCGGTAGAAGGAATTTTCTTTTCCGGCGCCTTCTGTTCCATCTTCTGGCTGAAAAAACGCGGTCTTATGCCCGGTCTTACCTTCTCGAATGAACTCATTTCAAGGGACGAAGGAGTACATTGCGACTTTGCGGTTCATCTTCATAACAACCATCTTATCAACAAAGTGCCTAAAGAACGGATTCGCGAAATTATTGTAGATGCACTTAATATTGAGCGAGAATTTATTACCGAATCCCTGCCTGCAAGTCTTATCGGGATGAATGCCAAATTAATGACTCAATATCTGGAATTTGTGGCAGATCGTTTATTAAGCGAACTTGGATGTGAAAAAGAGTACAACAGCTCGAATCCATTCGATTTTATGGATATGATCAACCTTCAGGGAAAGACCAACTTCTTTGAGAAACGTGTGGGCGAATACCAAAAAGCCGGCGTAATGAACAAAGATAAGGGCACCAACAAGATTAGTTTTGATGCCGATTTCTAGAAAATTTCTTTAACCGGGTATCGTTGTGCCCCCCAACACAGCGGTATTCCTGTTTAATAAACCATATATATTTTATTATCCGATTTTTTTCTGAAGAACGCGAAGTCTTCAGCAAAATTGGCAGCTTTTATAAATTTTGTTTGTAAATCCCGGTTTACAAGCCCTAAAACTTTTAATTATGTTCGTACAGAAAAGAAATGGCCGCAAAGAGCCCGTAATGTTTGACAAAATTACCGCTCGCATTCGCAAATTGTGCTATGGGTTGAATGAAATGGTAGATCCTTTAAAAGTCGCGATGCGAGTGATCGAAGGACTTTACGACGGCGTTACTACCAGCGAACTCGATAACCTGGCGGCAGAAATTTCTGCTACCATGACCACATCGCACCCAGACTATGCCCGCCTGGCAGCAAGAATTTCGGTCTCCAACCTTCATAAAAATACCAAGAAGACTTTTTCTGAAGTCATGGAAGACCTGTACGAATATGTAAATCCCAGAACCGGAAAGAAAGCTCCTCTTTTGGCAGACGATGTTTATAAGGTAGTTCAGGAAAATAAAGAATTGCTGGATTCAACCATAATCTATAACCGCGACTTTAACTACGATTATTTTGGGTTCAAAACTCTGGAGCGCTCTTACCTGCTAAAACTAAACGGACAAATAGCCGAACGCCCTCAGCATATGTTGATGCGCGTTTCCCTGGGAATTCATTTAGATGATATTGAAGCCGCACTGGAAACGTACGACTTAATGT